>JBMOFX010000080.1:0-10925 GCA_049318665.1 Ilumatobacteraceae bacterium
GAGTCGCAGCTCGAACGCCGCCTTTCGTCGGTGGTGAAGACGAGGGCAAACCAAACGGCGGCCGACGGTGTGCAGACGCTGATCGAGATCCTCAACCGCTCCGACCGAACGACCGAGCGGTCGATCTTCGAAGGTCTCGAGCAGCACGACACCGAGCTCGCCGAGGAGGTGCGCTCACGCATGTTCGTCTTCGAAGACGTGGTCACCCTCGAGGATCGGGCGATCCAACTCGTGCTTCGCCAGGTCGATACCAAGGAGCTCGCGACCGCGTTGAAGGGTGTTCGCAACGAGGTGCGGGAGAAGATCATGCGCAACATGTCGGAGCGTGCTGCGCAGAACCTCGACGAGGAGATCCGCCTGCTTGGTGCGATCAAGATGAAGACGGTCGAAGAGGCACAGGGCGCGATCGTGCGGGTGATCCGATCGCTCGAAGAGACCGGCCAGATCGTCGTCACCCGTGGCGCCGACGAGTACGTCTCGTAGGCCGACCGACCATGACGCTCACCACCACAGGTCTCGACCCGAGCCTGGCCGAGCACCTCGAGCGCGCTCGCCAGGTGGCTCAACCGTTGCGATCCGGAGCCATCAAGCGCGTCCTTGGTCTGCGCTTCGACGTCGACGGGCTGGACTTGCCGGTCGGTGCCACGGTGCGCGTGAACGACGGCAACGTGAAGCTCTGGGGCGAGGTCGTCGCGGTGGGCGAAGGTGCGATCACCTGCATGCCGCTCGGTGAGGTGAAGGGCTTGCGCGTCGGTGCTCGCGTCGATGGGCACGACCGTCCGGCCACCGTGGGCGTCGGGGACGCATTGCTCGGCCGTGTGATCGACGCGCTCGGCAACCCGCTCGACGCTCTCGGCCCGATCGCCGGGCTCACCGACGTCGCGCTCGATGGCGAACCGCCGCACCCGCTGCGCCGGGCGATGATCGACGAGAAGATGTCCCTCGGCATCCGCGCGTGGGACACGTTGATCCCCGCCGGCCGCGGCCAACGTGTGGGCATCTTCGCCGGTTCCGGCGTCGGCAAGTCGACGCTGCTCGGCATGATCGCCAGGAACACCGCTGCCGACGTCAACGTCGTCGCACTGATCGGCGAGCGCGGCCGTGAGGTTCGTGAGTTCGTCGAGAACGACCTCGGGCCCGAGGGTCTCGCCCGCTCGATCCTCGTGGTGGCGACGTCGGACTCGCCCGCGATGGTGCGGTACCGCGCCGCCTTCGTGGCGACCCGCATCGCCGAGCACTTCCGCGATCAGGGCAAAGACGTGATGCTGATGATGGATTCGCTCACTCGCTTCTGCATGGCCCAGCGTGAGATCGGGCTCAGCGCTGGCGAGCCACCGACCAGTCGCGGCTACCCACCGAGTGTCTTTGCGCTCATGCCACGGTTGCTCGAGCGGGCCGGCGCTGCGGAGTTCGGCTCGATCACTGGTCTCTACACCGTGCTGGTCGATGGTGACGACCACAACGAACCAATCTCCGACGCGGCACGTTCGATCCTCGACGGTCACGTGGTGCTGTCGCGCAAGCTCGCGCACGCAAATCACTACCCCGCGATCGACGTGCTCGCGAGTGTCTCTCGCGTCACCAACGCCGTCACGACCCCCGACGAGCGAAATCTGCTGTACGAACTGCGCCGGCTGATGGCGGCAGAAGCAGAGGCCCGAGATCTGATCGAGATCGGTGCCTATGTGCCGGGGACGAACCCGACCGTCGATCGGGCGGTGGCGATGAAGGACACGATCCGGAGCTTCCTCACACAACGCGTTGCCGACCGCTGGGATGCGGAGGCATCGTTCCGTCGGCTCCACGAGATCCTCGGTGAAACGCCGGCGCGAGGTGGCGCGTGAACCGCAGTCGTCTCGCCGACGTGCTGCGCGTCCGCCGCCTCCAAGAGCGCGGCGCACGCGGTGCGCTGGCGCGAACCAACCTGGCGCAGCGCATGGCGGAAGAACGCGAAGCCCTGCTGTGGGTCGAGCTCGAATCGCACGGCGCTCGGCTCGGCGCGTCGGGTGACCTGTCATCGCTCGCTGTTGCACGGAGCGCGGGCCTCCTCATGGCGGAGCGCCGTCATCAGGAGACGCTCGATGCGATCGGCGCAGCGCGCATCGCGCGAGCCGAGTGGTCGGCAGCGGCGCGACGGGTGCAGGGGTTGGAACGCCTCGATGAGCGACTCGGCGAGATCGAGGCGTTCGAGGCCGATCGGGCCGACCGCAACGAAGTGGACGACCTGGTGCTCGCCCGTCGAGCCATCGCCAGAGCGGAGGAATCATGACGACCATCTCAGCGCCGGCAAGTGCTCCGAGTGCACCCGCGCCCACCGGCGCAGGCGCGGTGCCCGAGGCCGCTCGGCCCGCGACCAGCGCTGCGTCCGCCACGCGCGGTCACTCGTTCGACCAGCATCTCGAGCGGGCCGAGTGCGATGCCGAACCCACGGAACCGTCGACCAGCGTCGACGATGCTGTGGCCGACGAGACCAGCGACCCCGATGCCCAGGCGACACCAACAGCATCGCCGCTCGACGTGGTGGTGATGGCACTCGCGGCCCGCACATCGGTGCCGGTCCCTGCGCCGGTCACTGCGACGACCCCGGCGCCGACGTCACCGACGTCATCGACGTCACCGGCGCCGATCGACGCCGCCGCCGCCGCTGCGCTCGTGATGGCCGCACCGACCGACGCGCTTGCGGCGACGGGTCTCGCAACCACGAACCCCGCAACCACGATCCCCGCAACCACGATCCCCGCTGCGCCTGGCCTCGATGCCGAACCGGTCGCAGCAACACCGGTCGAGCCGACGAGCCCGAGCCCGGTCGCTGAGGCAACGGGCGCACCCGAAGCAGCCTCGAGCGCCCCCGCCGCGTCTCCGGCCTCGCTTGCCGAAGCGGTGTCCACGGCGAGCCCGACGCCGGAGTCCCCCGTCGATGGGTCGCCAATCGTCCCCGCGGCCACAGGGACGGATGCCCTCACTGCTGGCGACGAACAGCGCGAAGCCGGGGCTGTTCCCGCCTCACGACCTCCGACGTCAGGGTCGTCGAAGGCGGCTGCCCACGCGATCGACCCCGCCGAGGTGACCCTTGCCTCGACCGACGTCGCCGACACCGGTGCTGTGACCGTGGTCCCGGAGGAACGCAGTCTCGGCCGAACCGGCGGCACTCCGTCGGAGCCCGGCGCAGCGAGCGGTGCCACGTTCGCTGATGTCGCTGCTGCGGGTCGCAGCACCGCACGGGCGCATCAGAGCGATCTGCCAGCCGCCGATCCGACGATGAACGCCGCGCCCGCCGGGGACGCTCGTCCGGCATCGACCGGGCCGCTGCGTCTTCCCGGCCTCACGATGGATCTCGGCGACGAGGGACTCGGCCCGCTCGAGGTCCACGCACGCGCCGGTGCGGGAGGACTCCACCTCACGCTCACCGCAGGCGATCATGACTCCGTCGCGCTCCTCACGAGCCAACGTGACGATCTCCGGCGAGAGCTCGAGGCCAACGGCGCGTCGGTCGGCTCACTCGACATCGGCCACGGCGATCCGAGCGGCGATCGATCGGGTGGGCGCGCTCGCGAGCGAGACGGCAGCGACGGTCGGACGACTCGCTCGGATGCCTTCGTGACGCCAGCGGGCATTGCCACACCATCCCTCACCACGCGACGCGTCGGAGCTGATCCCAGCGCGGCGCTCGACCTGATGATCTGACCGGAGGAGACGACATGGCGTTTGCAATCCCCCCCACCACGGCGACCCCTTCGACCCCGAGCCTGTCGAGCACGGGCGCAGCCAAGCCAGCTGCGACTGCCAACCTCGACCGCGAGGCATTCCTCAAGCTCCTCGTCGCGCAACTCAAGTACCAGGATCCGAGCAAGCCGATGGACGCCTCGGAGATGGTCTCTCAGTCGGCCCAGCTCAGCGTGGTCGACAAGCTCTCAGAGATCGCGACGTCGCTCAACGACAGTCGTGCGGCGAGCAGGTTGTCGCTCGCCGGGTCGGTGATCGGAACGTCGGTCACCTTCACCGCCACGGATGGCACATCAAAGACGGCCGTCGTCACGGGAGTTGCCTTCGACGGCAACGACACCGTGCTGAAGGCCGGCACCACATCCATCCCGCTCGGTGCGGTCACGTCGCTCGCGGCGCAAACCAACTGACCCGATTCCCGCACGTACTTCCGCTCGAAAGGCACCACCATGATTCGCTCCATGTCCAGCGCGCTCTCCGGACTCCGCAACCACCAGGTCATGCTCGACGTCATCGGCAACGACATTGCCAACGTCTCGACCGTCGGGTTCAAGGGTTCGTCGACCGTCTTCTCCGACGTCCTCACCCAAACGCTCCAGGCCGGCAGCGCGCCGGCGAACGGCAACGGCGGCACGAACGTCGCTCAGGTGGGCCTCGGCTCACGCCTCGCCGGCACCATCCAGTCGTTCAGCCAGGGAGCGATCCAGTCCACCGGTCGAAGCACCGACGGTGCCATCCAAGGCGACGGGTTCTTCGTCGCCCGGAACTCGTCGGGCGACATGTACACCCGCGGCGGCGCCTTCACCCTCGATCGTGACGGCAACCTCACCACTGCCGAGGGCAACCTCGTGCAGGGCTGGCAGGCCGACATCGCGGGCAACGTGATCGTCCAGCCGAGCAACACGACCAACCTGCAGATCCGCGTGGGTGAGCTGCTCAGCCCGAGTCAGTCCAAGCAGATCGATCTCCGCGGCAACCTGTCGGCCGATGCGGCCATCGGTGCCTCGACCACGCTCACGCTGAACGGCTACACCGACCAGGGCGCCACCACGCCGGTCAACATCACGTTCACCAAGACGGCCGCCAACGCGTGGACCGCGTCGGCCACCTACGGCAACCCGGCGACGTCGGTGGCACTCACCGACGCGAACCTCACGTTCGACGCAGCGGGCGAGCTCCTCACCCCTGCCGACCGCAACGTCAACATCGCCGGCGGCCTGATCCCAGGCCTGCCGGTTGCGATCTCGATCAACCTGGGCGGCGCCAACACGCCGGGCCGAATCACCCAGTTCGCCGGTGCATCGACCGCAGCCGTCGTCTCGCAGGACGGATCGGCGTCGGGCACGCTGCAGACGTTCAACGTCAACCAGCAGGGCCTCATCGTGGGCAGCTACTCGAACGGTCGGTCGAAGGTGATCGGTCAGCTCGCCATCGCTGTGTTCGCGAACCCGCAGGGTCTCGAGCGCGTCGCCGGCGGCTGGCGCCAGAACATCAACTCCGGTAACCCCATCGTGGGCGAAGCCGGCGCCGGTGGTCGCGGCCTGCTGTCGTGGGGCTCGCTGGAGAGCTCGAACGTCGACCTCGCCGAGGAGTTCGCTCGGCTGATCATCGCCCAGCGCGGCTTCCAGGGCAACGCCCGAGTGGTTTCCGCAGCCGACGAAGTCCTCCAGGAAGTCGTGAACCTGCGTCGCTGACGCCGGTGCCGCCGACAGCACGTCCTGAACCCCGCACGACACCCGAGAGGTCCCCACGATGGTCACCACGAGCAATGCACACGACGGCGCCCAGCCCCTGCCGGGGAGCCACCATCGGCCGCATCGCGGCGAGCCCAAGGTCTACGACTTCCGCCAGCAGAACACGCTCTCCCGAGAGCACGTGCGCACCATGCAGATCGTGCAGGAGACCTTCGCCCGCAACTTCTCGACGATGCTCGCGTCGCAGTTGCGCAGCGTGGTGCAGGTGACGATCCAGACCATCGAGCAGCACTCGTACGACGAGTACGTACGCGACCTCGCCAACCCGAACCTGCTCACCCTGCTGAGCCTCAGTCCGATGCCGGGCGCGGCGATTTTCCAGCTTCCACTGGAAGTGGCGTTCTGCGCGACGGAGTTGCTCTTGGGTGGTGCCGGGCGTGGTGAGCATCCCACCCGTCCGCTCACCGACCTCGAGCTCCAGCTCATCCGCAACCTGATCGAACGAGGGTTGCCCGAGCTGCGCTACGCGTTCGAGCCGGTGGTCGTCACCGAGCCGCGCATCGTGAGCCAGGAGTCCAATCCGCAATACGCGCAGATCGCGGCTCCGACCGACATGGTGATCGTCGTGACGTACGAGGTGCGCATCGAGAGCGTCGCCGGGTACGCCACCCTGTGCATTCCGTTCTCGAGCTTGCAGCCGTACCTGGAGGCACTGTCGTCGACCTCGCTGTACGGCAACGGCAACCAGGCGAACCTCGCCGAAGCCCGCAACCGGATGACCGATCACGTCGCGGACACACCGGTGACGGTGTCGGCGCAGTTCCGTCAGCTGTCGATGACCACCGATGACCTCGTGCACCTGTCGGTCGGTGACGTCGTTCCGCTCAACCATCCGCTCGACGACCCGATCACGCTCGTCGTCGACAAGACCCCGACGCACCTGGTGCGGATCGGCCGCCGCAACCGGCGCCTCGCGCTCCTCATCGAGGCGAACGCGGACCCGGCCGAGTTCCGCCAACCGTTGCGCGTCTCGCTGGAAACACCGCGACACCTCGTACCTTCCTGACAGATCGCTCGTTGCCTGCACAGTCCGTTTCGCCCCATGGGCCTCACGGCGAAACAGGAGTTGACGTGACGAGCAGCACCACATCACAGGAGAGCCTCAACGCAGCAGCAGAGGCAGCAGCATTGCTGCTCGCCGAGCAGCTCGGTCTGGGGGATCAGTCACGATCCACCGACGAGTGGCCGATCGATTCGAGCGAACCCGTCCTCCGGATCACCTTCAGCGGTGCGACCGAGGGTGCGATCGCACTGGCGGTCAACGACGACGTCGTCGAGCGTCTCCAGTCGAACGCCGACCTTCTCCAACGATCGTTCGCCGGAGCCGTCGCCGCTGCTAGTGCGGTGCTGGGAGAGGCACTCATCGCAGGCACGGTCGAGCAGGCGCTCATTCCGGTGCCGGCTGCCGGGGCGATGATCATGGACTCGGGCTCGCTGACCGCGGTCGTGGCAATCGTCCTGGGCGCGGATGCGCCACACGATGCCGGGGCGCACGCCACGACCCCCCAGCCTGTCCAGGTCGCTGCGGCGCCGTACGAGCCCGCCTTCTTCGACAACGGCAGCCACGGTTCCAAGGGCACACAGCACGGTTCGCTGTCGGTGCTGCACGACGTGGAGTTGCTGGTGACCGCCGAGCTCGGCCGCACCGTGATGCCCGTTCGTGACGTGCTCGCGTTGGCGCCTGGCATGGTGGTCGAGATCGACCGGATCGCCGGGTCGCCGATCGACCTGCTGGTGAATGGACGCCGGATTGCCGCGGGAGAGGTGGTGGTGATCGACGAGGAGTTCGGAATTCGCATCACCGAGATCATCCCGGCCGGCGATCAGCGATGAACGACGTCGGGTTCGGCGAGCTCGTCATCCGGATGGTCATCTCCCTCGCCGTGGTGCTGGGGGTCATGTTCGGCCTGTACGCCATCCTTCGCCGTCGCCAGGGCTACTCACCGTCGTCGGTGTCGCGTTCGTCGCGCACCAACGGTTCGAGCAAGTCGATCGCCAAGTCGTCGAGCAAAGGGTCGAGCAAGACGTCGGGCAACCGCACCGGTCTGCGCGTCCTCGGACGCCTCGGCGTGGGTCGCACCTCGCAACTCGTCGCCGTCCAGTTCGCCGACCGGGTGTTCCTGGTCGGCGCGTCGGAGCAGTCCGCTCCGACCGTCATGGCTGAGCTCGATCTCTTCTCGTGGGAGGCACACATCGCCACCGTGGAAGAGAGCGCAGTGATCCGCGAAGCGATCATCCCGGGCCACAGTTCCAAGACCATCCTCGACTCGTTGCGTGAAGTGACCGCCCGCCGTGTCTGAACCAGTCTCCCGTGGGCGTCGCCGCGCCGGATTGATGGCGCTCGTCGCCGTTGTCATCGGCGTCGCGTTGCTGTCGAGCGCCCGTCCCGTCTCGGCGAGCGTGAGCGTGCCGCAGCCGCCGGTGGCGCCGACGCCGCCCGTTGGGCCCTCGTCATCGGGCTCGTCGTCGGGATCGGACCTTGGTCCGAGCGTCGATCGAACGACCACGCCTGCCGATCGCATCGATAACCCGACGGTCGACGACTCGACCACCACCGACTCGTCCGACTCCGGCGCTCCGGACGCGAGCGTGAACGTGTCGTTCCCGAACGTCACGGAGAACACGTCGAACTCCGTGGTGATCATCCTGATCCTGACGGTGCTCTCGATCGCCCCCAGTCTGCTGGTGCTGTGCACGTCGTTCACCCGCATCGTGATCGTGCTGTCGCTGACACGCAACGCGCTCGGCCTGCCGACAATCCCGCCGCAGCAGGTGGTCGTGGGGCTCAGCGTGTTCCTCACCCTCTTCGTGATGGGGCCGACGTTCACCCAGATGAAAGACGTCGCGCTCGACCCGTTGCTCGACGGTCAGATCACCACGTCGCAGGCACTCGAGAACGCCCAGGGGCCGCTGCGTGAGTTCCTGCTTTCGCACACCCGTGAGGGTGAGTTGCAGATGTTCATGAACGCGTCGGGGAACACCGAGAAGGTGACCCGCGAAGAGGTGCCGCTCACCGCCCTCGTGCCGGCGTTTGTCCTCTCCGAGCTGAAGTCCGGCTTCATCATCGGCTTCGTCATCTTCGTGCCCTTCCTCATCATCGATCTCGTCGTATCGGCGGTCTTGATGGGATTGGGGATGATGATGCTTCCACCATCGTTTGTGTCGTTGCCGTTCAAGATCTTGCTCTTCGTGATGCTCGACGGCTGGATGCTCGTCGTCGGCACCTTGCTCAATTCGTATCGATGAGGACACCGTGACCAGCCAACAAGTCATCGACATCGGCACTCGCGCGCTGATCATCACCGGCAAGCTCGCCGGACCGTTCCTGCTCGTCGTTCTCGCGGTCGGCATCGTGATCGGCCTGCTGCAATCGGTGACGCAGTTGCAGGAGCAGACGCTCACGTTCGTGCCGAAGTTGATCGGTGCCGCGATCGTCATTGCGGTGAGCGGCAACTGGATGCTTGCGTCGCTGGTGTCGTTCAGCCGCGAGCTGATGGCGGGGATCCCTGCCCTCCTGAACGGCTGACGTGGAGTTCCCGGTCGACTCCGCCTCCCTCGTGGGGTTCTGCATGGTGCTCGTACGCGCCGGTGCCTGGGTGTCGATTTGTCCGCCGTTCAACACCCCGTCGATTCCCGTGCGGGTGCGCACCGGGTTTGCCGTCGCACTCTCGTTCCTCCTCGCGGCACGGGTCGGTCAGCACGTCACCGACCTGTCGTTGGTGGGACTGATCGGCGCGTTGATCACCCAACTGCTCGCTGGCTTTGCGCTCGGTCTGATCGTGCTGATGATCTTCTCGGCGCTGCAGTCGGCCGGGGAAATGATCGACCTGCAGGTCGGCTTCAGCCTCGGTGGCATCATCGATCCGTTCTCGGGCAACATGGCTACGCCGATCGGTCGTCTCCACCAGGTGCTCGGCGTGGCGATCCTGTTCGCGATCGATGGACACGTCATGGTCGTTCGGGGGTTCATCCGTTCGGTCGACGCGGCGCCGCTCGGCCAGATGAACGGCGAAGCCCTGGTCCGCCAGCTCATCGAGCTGTTCGGCATCCATCTGAGTGCGGCGATCGAGATTGCGCTGCCGGTGCTGACGGCGCTGTTCTGCGCCGAGGTGGCGCTCGGCTTTCTCGGCAAGGCTGCGCCGCAGTTGAACATCCTCATCATCGGTTTCGCAGTGAAGACGATCGTCGCGATCACGCTGTTGACCGCCACGATCGTGCTGCTCCCCGACACGGTGTCGTCGCTGCTCGGGCGTTCGCTCCGCGCTGCGTCCGGGATCTTCACCGGGTGAGCTGACCGATGGGGAAACGCGAAGGGAAGTCGGAGAAACCCACCGACAAGAAGAAGCGTGACGCCCGCAAGAAGGGGACAGTCGCGAAGTCGCAAGACCTGGGTCCGTGGGTCACGCTCCTCGTGGCGAGCTACCTCATCCCGCTGCTGGTTCGAGGCGTGTCGGAATCGGCCGTCGAGTCGTTGGCCACCATGAAAGTGGTCGCGGAACAGCCCGACTCGCAGACAGCGGTCGCGCTGCTCGGTAGCGCCATGAAGATGGGGCTGTTCGCGGTCTTGCCGTTCTTGGGGGTCTGTGCGCTGGTCGGCATCGTCACCCAACTCGGTCAGACCGGGTTGGTGATGTCGCTCCAACCGCTGAAGCCCGACCTGAAGCGTCTCGACCCGATCGCGGGCACGAAGAAGCTGTTCTCGGTGCGATCGCTCTGGGAAACGGCGAAGCAGGTGACAAAGGGAGCGATCATCGCCTGGCTCTGCTGGCCGAAGATCAACGTGGTTGCACACCAACTGATCGATCGAGGGCGTGTGCCGCTGTGGAGTGGACTCGCCATCTCGGGCGAAGCGATCCTGGGCATGGTGCGAACGGTCTCGATGGCCGTCGTCGTGATCGCGCTCATCGACTTCGCCTACCAGAAGCGCAGCACCTTGCTCGATCTCAAGATGACCAAGCAGGAAGTGCGCGACGAGATGCGCAGCTCGGAAGGTGACCCGATGGTGAAGCAGCGGATGCGAGCGCTGCGCCATGCACTGGCACGCAACCGGATGATGCGCGAGGTCGCCGGCGCCACGGTGGTGGTGACGAACCCGACGCACGTGGCGATCGCGCTGCGATACGACGGGTCGGGCTCCGCCCCCCGAGTCGTCGCCGCCGGCGTCGGTTCCGTTGCCGCGCGCATCAAGGAACGCGCCATTGATGCCGGGGTACCGGTGGTGGAGGCCAAGCCGCTCGCGCGTGCGCTGTGGCGTGCGTGTGAGGTGGGCGACGAGATCCCGGCGGCGCTCTACGAGGCGGTCGCGATGGTGTTGGCGTTCATCCGCCGTCTCCGCGGTGGACTCTCGGGTGCGTCGGTGATGTCCCTCCCCGGCCGGTACCAAGTCGAGACCGCCGCGCTCGAGGCCGTCACCGGCTCCCGTCGCCGCCGTCTCCTCCCCGCCTGACC
>JBMOFX010000081.1:0-10608 GCA_049318665.1 Ilumatobacteraceae bacterium
GTCGAAGGCGCCATTCGTCGGGGCCTCCACGTCGCTGCCTCGCGTCACGTGCGCGGTCGTCGCAGTGGCGAGTGGTGACGGGCTCGTCGAGTTGTTCGGCAACCTCGGGGTGCAGGGTGTGGTTCACGGCGGGCAGACGCTCAACCCGTCGACAGCAGAGCTGCTCGCCGCAGTCGAGGCCGTCAATGCCGATCAGGTGATCGTGCTGCCCAACAACAAGAACATCATCCCGGTGGCCGAGCAACTCGATGCGCTCACCGCCAAGCACGTCGTCGTGGTGCCCACCCGGTCGATGCCCGAGGCGCTCGCGGCGCTGGTGGTGTACGACCCCGAGTCCGACGCTGTCGGCAACGCCGACGAGATGACGGCATCGGCCGAGTCGGTGGCGACGGGTGAGGTGACGCAGGCGGTCCGCGACACGTCGAGCCCCGTGGGTTCGATCGCGGTGGGCGACTGGATCGGCATCGTGCGCGGCGATGGCATCGTCGCCATCAGCGGATCACTGTCGGGCGCGGCGATTGGTCTCCTCGAACAACTCGTCACCGACGATCGCGAGATCGTCACGATCGTCACCGGCACCGATGCCACCGCCGAGCACACCGACGCTCTTGTCGCGTGGCTCGAGGAGCAACGCCCCTCGGTGGAGGTGGAGGTGCACCGCGGCGGTCAGCCCCTGTACCCCTACCTCTTCGGCGTCGAGTGAGCGACGCGACCGGTCCACTGTCGCTGCGCGACCTCGACGCGATCCCGGTCGAACGTCTCCGCGGTGCCACTGAGCGCAAGGCGGCCGCGATGCGCGACTTCGGCATCGCGACCGTGCTCGACCTGCTCACCTTCTATCCACGCCGCTGGGTCGACCGCACCAACGAGGCGCGGGTGTCCGACCTCGAGATCGGCAAGGAGGCGCTCGTCCTCGTCACGGTTCGCAGTGTCACCAAGCGCGTGACGGGCAGGCGCAGCATCGTGAACGCCGTGGTCGGCGATGGCAGCGGTCGCCTCACGCTCACGTTCTTCAACCAGCCGTGGCGCGAGAAGCAGCTCCGACCCGATCTCAACATCTCGCTGTTCGGCAAGCCCGAGTCGTTCCGCGGCGCGCTGCAGATGACCAACCCGGTCGTCGATCTGATCGGTGATCGCACCGGCCGGATCGTGCCCATCTACCCGCAGAGCGAGAAGGTGTCGCTCAGCACGTGGGAAATCGCAGGCTTCGTCGAGAACGCGCTCGAACGATGCCGTGCACGTGGCATCGCCGACCCGCTTCCGCCCGATGTGCAACGTCGCCTCGGCCTGCTCGACCGAACCACCGCGCTGCGGATGATCCACCTGCCGGAGACGATGGCCGACCAGGCACGCGCCCGGTATCGCCTCGCGTTCGATGAGTTGCTCCGTGTCCAGACGGTGCTCGTGGCGCGCAAGCGTGCGCTGGAGCGTGAGTCGATGGGGATCCGGCACCAGCTCGATGGCGAGCTCGTCGGTCGGCTGCGTGCCGCGTTGCCCTACTCGCTCACCGGCGCGCAGGAGCGCGTGATCGGCGAGATCGAAGCCGACCTCGCAGGTCCGCACCCGATGCACCGATTGCTGCAGGGCGACGTGGGCGCGGGCAAGACGCTGGTTGCGGTGAGTGCGATGCTCACCGCCGTGCAAGGTGGCCATCAGGCGGCGTTGATGGCACCCACCGAAGTGCTCGCCGAGCAGCACGCCACCGGGGTCCGGCGACTGCTCGCCGATGTCACCGTCCCCGACCCGGGCAGCTTGTTCGGCGACCGGCCGTTGCGCGTCGAGTTGCTCACCAATCGCGTCACCGGAGGTGATCGGCGCGAGGTGCTCGGCGGCCTTGCCGACGGAACCGTCGATATCGCCATCGGCACACACGCGCTCATCCAAGACGGTGTGCAGTTCGACAGCTTGGGTGTGGTGGTGGTCGACGAACAGCATCGCTTCGGTGTCGAACAGCGTGCTGCGCTGCGCGACAAGGCTGGCGGGGGAGCGGTGCCCGATGTGCTGGTGATGACGGCGACACCGATTCCTCGGACCGCGGCGATGACCGTGTACGGCGACCTCGACGTGAGTGTGCTCGACGAGTTGCCGCCGGGTCGCACCCCGATCACCACGCACTGGGCGAAGGGTCCGCTCGATACGGAGTTGGTGTGGGCTCAGGTGCGCGCCGAGGTGAAGGCTGGTCGTCAGGCGTACGTGGTGTGCCCGCTCATCGGTGAGAGCGAGAAGCTCGAGCTGGCGAGCGCCGAGGAGACGTACGAGGAGCTCACGGGCGGGCATCTGCACGGTCTTCGGGTGGCGCTGTTGCACGGCCGGATGCCGTCGGCGGAGAAGGAAGCGGTGATGGACGCGTTCCGACGCGGTGCCACCGACGTGCTGGTGGCGACCACGGTGATCGAGGTGGGTGTCGACGTGCCCAACGCAACCGTGATGGTGATCCTCGACGCCGACCGCTTCGGGATCGCGCAACTGCATCAGTTGCGCGGCCGCGTCGGCCGTGGTCAACACGCGTCCACCTGTTGGCTCGTGACGACGCCCAGCGAAGAGGGTCCCGACGACAACCCGCGCATCGAGGCGCTCGTGCAGTCGACCGACGGCTTCTACCTCGCCGAGGTCGACCTCGATCTCCGCGGCGAGGGGACCCTGATGGGGACGACGCAGAAGGGTCGCAGCGACCTGCGTCTCGCGTCGCTGCGCCGTGATCGCGAGCTGGTGGCGCGAGCCCGCGAGGTTGCGTTCGAGCTGGTCGACGCCGATCCATTGCTGGAACGCAACGCCCTGCTTGCCGACGAGCTCCGCCTGCTGTTCAGCGCCGAGGACGAAGCCTTCCTATTCAAGAGCTGACCGCGTTCACCCAGCGTTCGCTTGACGACCAGCGGTTCAGACCGTCACATCACGTGGGGTTGATGTTCGATCGTGGCGAGCTTGTCCGGGTTGAGAAACGACCAGTAACGGCTGATCCGGCCATGGTCGAGGTCGACGGAGACCACCATCGATGGCACGCCATCTGATCGAAGCAGGAAGCCAGGGCTGCCATTCACCCAGACCAGTTCGGCGTCGGACGGATCCTGCAGACGTTTGCCGAGGTTGACGACGAATCGGGCCACCCGATCGCGTCCGACCACGGGGCGTCGCGCCGCGTGGCGATCCTTGCCGCCGTCGCTCACGAGCACAACGTCGTCCGTGAGGAGCGAGCGAACCTGCATGACGTCGCCAGCGAGCACCGCGCCGACGAACTGCGTGGCGATCGCAAGGAGCTCATTGGACGCCAGGTGCGCGGACGCGGGTTGTTCGCCGAGGTCGCGCAACTTGCGGCGCGCTCGCACGGCGAGCTGCCGGGTCGCGTCTTCGGAGCGGCCGACACTTGCCGCGGCCGTTCGGAAGGACTCGCCGAACACATCAACCAGGAGCAGCACGAGCCGCTCCTCCGGCGCGAGGCGATCGAGCATCACGAGAAACGCGGTGGTCAATGAGTCCGCCAGCACTGCGGCTCGTTCGGGCTGGTCGCGATCGAACGGCTCGATCAATGGCTCCGGCAGCCACGGCCCCACGTAGTCGACACGTGCCCGGCGCTGCGCTCGAAGACGATCGAGCCCGAGACGGCTGACGACCGTCGTCAGCCAGGCTGCCGGGCGTTCGATCAAAGCCTGGTCGGCCGACGACCAACGGAACCACGCCTCCTGCACGACGTCCTCCGCATCGGACACGCTGCCCAGCAAGCGGTACGCGAGACCGACGAGCCGGGCGCGCTCGTTCTCGAACAGGCTGGCGCCGCTGTCATCGTTCATGCGGCGATGCTCGCGCGGGCGAACGCGGCCGCTGCCTTGCCGGCGCGTTCGCCGCTCGCGGTGCTCGCGTCGGCCAGCAGACCGTGCGCCCCCACCCAATCGCCGGCGAGGTACACGCCCGGGAGTCCGAGCGCGTCGATCGGCGGCCGGCCCGCGAGCCCTCCACCAGCGGCCGTCGGGGCCCCGTGCGCCACGACGACGCGGTGCAATGCTCGCTCCATCACCACATCGTCGTCGGCGACTCCAGCAAGACGGGCGAAGTCTCGGAGGAGCGCCTGCTCATCTCCAGGCGATGCGGGCGTCTCACCGGGTGCGAGGTATCGCAGCGCCGACACGAGACCATGTCCGGCGGGTGCGAGATCGGCCAGCGGCGCGTGAGGCGACACGTACATCGCACGATCCATCGCAAACGCCGGCCGGGCCAACGAGCGGCGAACGCCGAGATCGAGGCAGCTTGCCGTGATCGGCTCGGTCAGCCCAGCACGATGCTGGACAGTCGTGCCGGTGAGGCGTTCCGCCGTGTCGGGCCCGCCGGCTGCCACCACGACAGAGGTCGCGCTCACCGAATCGTCACCGCAGTGCACGACGGCGCGTCCGTGGCCCCCGTCGTTGGTGATCGAGGTGACCGTCTGGTGGTCGATCACCTGCACGCCGAGCGTCTCGGCGAGTGAGCGGAGGTGGCCGACGAGCGTTGCCCATCCTCCGTGGAGATACACCACGCCCGCTGTCGACAACCGAAGCTGTTCAGCCGCAGCGCCCGCATCGAAACGTGCTGGCGCGTCGACATAGGTGGCGAGCCGCAAGAACATCTGCAAGAAGGCGCGAACGTCGTCCGGCTCGTCGGCGAGCCAGTCGTCGACAGAGCGCCCGACGAGTGCCCCCGTGTTCATCCGATTCAGCCGAACGAACATGCTGGCGAGCCGTAGCCGACTCCGCCGACCGAGTACCGGGATGCGCATCACGCCCATCGGCGTCATCGACACCTCGTGCACTCGATCGCCGAGCACCACGCCCATCGAGGTCGTTGCCACGACGCCGCCCGGCGGACGTACCCCGCGGGCCGCGAGGAACGCAGTGAGGTGGCCCCCGCGATACAGCGCATGGGGGCCGACGTTCAATGACCATCCGTCGCGGGCGGTGGTTCGTGCGCGACCCCCGGGCTGATGCGCCTCGAGCACCACGACCGACGCGCCCTGTTCCGCCGCCGAGATGGCAGCAACCAGGCCGGCGATGCCCGCACCGATGACAACCGTGTCCGCAACCGTGTCCGTGTTCATGTTGAACCTCCTGCGAGTACGACGTCGGTCAGCGTTCTCTTGTGACAAGTCGTACGGCAACGAGCGCGCCGACTGCTCCGCCGGTGGTCGACAGCAGGAGATCGGCGATGGTGTCGCCATAGGTGAGCGACAAGCCCCCCACGCCTGATTGCGCGACGGCGTACTCCGCTGCTTCCCACAGCACCGCCGCGATCGCACCGATGCCGGTGCCCGCAACCCACACCAACCAACGCGGCGACGATCGCGCCGAGTCGGATGTTCGCAACGCCACGGTGATGCCGCCGATGAGGATGAACCAGTTGACGAAGTGGAGCACATCGTCGGTGCGGTCGACGTGGTCGTACAGGCCGACCGCGTTCGCAAGCGTGTCGAGGAGGAACGGCAGCGTCAGTGCCACGTCCAAGCCGAGCGGATACGTGCCGCGGCGCCGCCACCAGATCGCCGGTGCCACCAACGCCGGCGCGAAGAAGATCGGCAATCGGTACGCCATTCCTTTGCCCTCGAACCCGCCAACCGTCGGGAACAGCGCGCCGACTACGAGCAACGCGAGCAGCAGACCCTTCGCCGCGATGATCCATCGCGGTGGGCTCACCGGCTGCAGGTTCATCCCGACGTCAGCCGTCGCTCGCCATAGCCTTCGGTCATGTCCACAGTGTGGCTGCTGGCCTCCTGGCTGATCGCCATCGCGCACGTGGCGGTGATCGTGTTCGTGGTTGTCGGCGGTCCACTCGCGCTGCGATGGCCGCGGCTGTGGGGCGTGCACGCCATCGTCGTCGTGCTCGTCGGCTCGATCTTCGTCCTCGGCATGGACTGCCCGCTGACGGTGTGGCAGAAGGCGGCGCTCGAACGGTCCGGTCGGCCGGTGTACGACGACGGCTTCATCGAACACGTCATCGTGCGCCCGATCACCGGGAACGGGGTGACTCCCGCGGTCAACGTCGTCATCGTTGCGACCTGGCTCGTCCCGACCGTCGTGAGCTACGCCATCCTCGCGACTCGTCAGCGACGCGTCACGCTCGCTCGTGGAACACGTCGCCGATGATGAGCGAGCTGTAGTCGACGTCGTCACCCAAGTGCTCGAGCAACCGTCCCGCGATCATTTGCTGCACGAGCAAACTCGTGGCCTCCTGGGCGGGCATGAACACGCCGCCAACGAATGCGGGCGACCTGCGGCCACGCTGACACGCCTCGACAATGCGGATGTCTTCATCGTTGACCTGCACGATGGCCCGAGCGACATCGTCGCGGCCGCTCTGGTGTCGGTCGGTCAACGATTCGTCGCCGTAGAAGAAGAACAGCAGTCGCTCCGACGTGACGCCCGCCGACTCGGGCAGCGCCAACAGCACGAACGTCATGTTCTCGATCGGTGCGATCACGAGGTTCGGGAAGGCGTAGAGGCTCTCGTAGCTCCACGACTGAGCGGTGATGCCCGGCATGGTGGGGAGATCGTCGCCGGGCATCGGCTGCGGGTTGTCACTCGCGCCGTACGCCGTGCCGCCCTGGCCGGCGTACGCCGCGCCGCCGAGAATCTGGAAGTGCGCCGACATGGGGTTGAAGCGCTGCAGTTCGGGATGCACCTGTGGCACGTGGTAGCTCTCGACGAAGTTCTCGACGATCGTCTTCCAGTTCGACTCAACGACGTACGACCGCTCGTTGACTCGATCGTGGCGCAGCAGCGAGAAGTCGACCGGGGCGAGTCGCTCGGCGGTCGGGCGGATGTGTTCCTCGAAGTCGAGGGCCTTGCCGGACACATCCACGAAGATGAACCCGTTCCAGCACGCCGTGCGCACTGCGGTGAGGCCGAGCCGATCGTGCGGCGCCTCGGGAGCCTGATGGATCCGGAACCCACCCGCGTGTGGCGTGTGCTCGATTGTTCCGTCGAGGCCGTATCGCCACTGGTGGTAGGGGCAGGTGAGCGCGCCGACCCCGCATGCCGGCTCCTCCACGAGCTTGGCGCCGCGATGGCTGCAGACGTTGTGCAGCACACGGATGACGTGGTCGTGGCCGCGAGTGACCAGGAGTGGGATGCCAGCCATCACCACCGGGTGCACGTCGCCCGGCTCGGCCACGTCGTCTTCGATCGCGATGCACATCCACTGTCGGACGACGAGCGCGTCGACTTCCTCGGCGAACCACGCTTCGTCGACGAATGCCTCGCGCGGCAACCCGCGTCGCCCGTCGAACACGTCACGCAGTAGGGCCCGTTCCATCGCCGGAGCGTAGTCAGGCGTCGTCGTCGGGGAGGACGAGGTCCCAGCGGTCGCGGCAGTCTTCGCAGCGGTAGGCGACGATGTCGCCGGGTTCCCAACGGCCGTCCTCGGGTGGGTGGCTGAGCAGAAAGCATCGCCCGCCGCAGTCGACGCACACGATCTGGGGTTCGGGCTCCAACGTCACCTCGCCAGTGTGCCTCGGTAGCCTCCGCTCGATGCGCGTCGTGGCCGGAGAGCTCAGGGGACGCACGATCGTCGCACCGCCCGGTGACACGACCCGTCCCACCACCGATCGAGTTCGCGAGTCGGTGTTCAACTCGCTCGCATCGATGGGTCTCATCCAAGACGCGGTGGTGGCCGACCTGTTCGCTGGCTCGGGTGCGATGGGCATCGAAGCGCTCTCGCGGGGTGCGGCTCGGTGCACGTTCGTCGAACGCGACCGCGCGGCGCTCCACGCGTTGCGCGGCAACCTCACCACGCTCGGCCTTGACGATCGCACCACCGTCATTACGTCCGATGTGCTGGCGTGGGTGCCTGCGATGCGCAACGTCGATCTCGTCATCGTCGATCCGCCGTACACGTTCGATGGCTGGCCAACGCTGCTCGGCCTCATCGGTGCGCCCCATGTTCTGTGCGAGGCGGCACGCGAGGTGGCAGCACCCGACGGCTGGGAAACGGTCCGCGCCAAGAAGTACGGCCGCACCTGGGCGACGCTGCTGGCCAGGCCCGACGCGGGCTGACGCGTCAGCGGACGCGTAGTGTGGCCGGCATGGCCAAGGTCCTCTACCCGGGCAGCTTCGATCCGATCCACATCGGACACGTCGATGTGATCGAGCAGGCAATTGAACTGTTCGGTCACGTCGTCGTCGCAACGATGCACAACCCATCGAAGCCCGGCGGGCTGTTCTCGCTCGAGGAACGCCTCGAGATGATCGAGGAGTCACTCGAACCGCTTCGCTCCGACGGCATCGTCGACGTGCTCGCATTCCCGGGGCTTGCTATCGACGCAGCGCGTGAGACGAACGTCGACTTCATGGTGAAGGGACTTCGCACCGCAGGCGACTTCGAGGTCGAGCTCCAAATGGCGCACACCAACTTCGTCGCCAGTGGCGTGCGCACGGTCTATGTGCCGTGCAACCCTGCGCTCGGCTACGTGAGCAGTCGCTTCGTGCGCGAAATCGCGCACTACGGTGGCGACGTCAGTGCCATGGTGCCGCCGCCGGTCCTGGCCCACCTTCAGCGAGCGAGCAGGTCATGACCCACGACGATCAGTACGACGACCAGTACGACGAGTTCGACACGGACTTCGACGACTCCGACGCGTACGTCAAGACCACCAACGGCTACGTGGGTGATGCCGAGCAATTGCTCCGCCGTGCGATCGACGTCATCGCGTCAGCGCCCACGATGCCGCTCTCGTCGTCGCCACGCATCGATCGTGACGAGATCATCGAACTGCTCGACGAAGCACTCCACCGGTTGCCCGAGGAGATGCGGCAAGCGCGGTGGATGATCAAGGAGCGGCAGGAGTTCGTCAACAAGACGCGCCGCGAGGCCGACGAACTCCTCGAGGCGGCGCGTGTGCAGGCCGAGCGGATGGTGCAACGCACCGAGGTGGTGCGCGCCGCCGAAGCACGCGCTCGCCAGCTCAATGAGACCGCCGAGAGCGACGCCCGCCGCCTCCGCCACGAGACCGAGGACTTCCTCGACCAGCGGCTCGCCAGTTTCGAGATCCTGCTCGACAAGCTCAACAAGACCGTGCATGCCGGCCGTGCCCGACTGTCGATCGGCGGGCACAAGGAGCAGCTCGAGGAGTTGGAGGAAGACCCCACCAAGGGCTTCTTCGATCAGGACCGCTGACGCTCGGTAGCGTGGGTTGCCGCTATGGCGAACCCCCTCCGCGTCCACATCGCCGACCTGCTCCGCCGGCCCGGCTCCGAGAAGGACCTCGACCTCGACGTGTCCGTCCTCGACCTCGGCATCGTCGACGAGCGTTTCGTACCCGAGGAGACGGTGGCTGTCCGCCTCCATCTCGAGTCGCTCACCGACGGACTCGTCGTGCGCGGCCACGTCGTGTCCACCTGGCACGGCATCTGCCGACGCTGTGCGATGCCGGCGCAAGGCACGCTCGACAGTGATGTCCACGAGCTCTACCAGCACGTCATCACCGACCCCGACGCGTTCGAGCTCGAGGGAGACGTGCTCGACCTCGAGCCGATGGTGCGGGAGGTCGTCGTGCTCGATGCGCCGGTGTCGCCGCTGTGCACAGCCGACTGCGCGGGGCTGTGCCCGCAGTGCGGCATCGACCGCAACACCGAGTCGTGCGGCTGTGCGGCCCCACCGAGCGACGATCGCTGGTCTGCGCTCGAGCAGCTCAAAGACATCATCGATCCCTGAGGGACGAAATCAGAACTCGGGCCGCTAACCTGCGTCAGCCCGTTTCGCGTAGGGAGAACCACGGTGGCTGTACCGAAGAAGAAGAAGTCCAAGATGAAGACGCGCAGCCATCGGGCTGGCGCATGGAAGCTCGGTGCCCCGGCGCGGAGCAACTGCCCGCGCTGTGGTTCGGCCAAGCTGCCGCACGTCGTGTGCGCGGCCTGCGGCTGGTACAAGGACCGCGTCGCCGTCGACGTCGGCTGACCCGTCGGTCACCCCACACCCCATGCTGCCGATCGCGGTTGATGCGATGGGCGGCGATCGTGCCCCCGGCGAAATCCTCGCCGCGGCCCACGCCGCTGCCGCACAAGGAATCCCTGTCGCGCTCGTCGGCCCCGAGGGCCTCGACGGCATTGGCGACATCCCGCTGATCCCTGCCAGCGAAGTGATCGAGATGCACGACGACCCGGCGCAGGGCGTTCGTCGCAAGAAGGACTCGACCCTCGTTCGCGCCGCCGAGGCCGTGCGTGACGGCAAGGCGAGCGCCATGATCTCCGCCGGCAACACCGGCGCCACGATGGCCGCCGCCTTGCTCCGCATGGGCCGCATCAAGGGCGTCAACCGGCCCGCGATCGCCACACCGCTCCCGGTGCCGGGCCATGCCCCCAACATCCTGCTCGACGCCGGTGCCAACGCCGAGGTGCAAGCCGAGTGGCTCGTGCAGTTCGCGCAGATGGGCTCGGTCTTCGCCAGGCATCGCTTCGGCATCGAGCAGCCGAAGGTCGGCCTGCTCTCGATCGGTGAGGAGCCCGGCAAGGGCGACACGCTCCGCAAAGAGGCGTACGAACTGCTCAGCGTCGCTCCCGGTATCGAGTTCGTGGGCAACATCGAAGGCCGCGACATGCTGCTGAAGACCGCCGACGTCATCGTCACCGACGGCTTCACCGGCAACGTGGTGCT
>JBMOFX010000082.1:0-10606 GCA_049318665.1 Ilumatobacteraceae bacterium
TTCTTCAGGCTCTTGCCCATCTTGCCCCACTCGCGCGTCACCGGCTTGCCGTCGGAGAAGAACTCGCCGTCGCGCTCGTCGATGCTAAACGCGTCGACGTAGATCTCTCGCTCGTCCTTGTACGCGGCAGCGAGGATGTAGCCCTGGTTGAACAGCCGGTGGTACGGCTCCTTCGACGACAGGTGGCCGAGGTCGAACAGCACCTTGTGCCAGAAGCGCGCGTACAGCAGGTGCAGCACCGCGTGCTCGACACCGCCGACGTACAGATCGACGCCGCCGGGATGGCCGTCGCCCTGCGGGCCCATCCAGTACTGCTCGTTGGCCGGGTCGATGAACCGCTCGGCGTTGGTGGGGTCGCAGTAGCGCAACTCGTACCAGCAGCTGCCCGCCCACTGCGGCATCACGTTGGTGTCGCGGCGATAGCGCTGCGGGCCGGCGCCTTCGCCGAGGTCGAGCTCGACCCACACCCAGTCGGTGAGCCGATCGAGCGGGCTCTCCGGGTTACTCATCGCGTCGTCGGCGTCGAACGTGCGCGGCGAGAACGACTCGGTGGGCGGCAGCTCGAGCGGCAGCAACTCGTCGGGCAGGGTGTGCGCGTGGCCGGTCTCGTCGTAGACGATCGGGAATGGCTCACCCCAGTAGCGCTGACGGCTGAACAGCCAGTCGCGCAACTTGTAGCTGATGGTGGCCTTGCCGACGCCGCGCTCTTCGAGCCACGCGTTCGTCCGGCGCTTGGCCTCGGCGATGTTGGCGAGTCCGTTCAGGTCGAGCGAGTCGTTCGCACTGTTGACGTAGGGCGCGTCGCCGACGAACGCCTGCGGCCACTCGGCTGTGTCGAGCGTCGTGTCGATGCCGCGCTGCTCGAACCAGGCGGCCGGCGGCTGCTGGATCGCGGGGATCGGCAGGTCGAACTGGCGAGCGAACTCGAAGTCGCGCTCGTCGCCACACGGCACCGCCATGATCGCCCCGGTGCCGTAGCCCATCAGCACGTAGTCGGCGATCCAGACCGGCACCTCGACGCCGTTGATCGGGTTGACCGCGTACGAACCGGTGAACACGCCGGTCTTCGTCTTGTCTTCCACTTGGCGTGCGACGTCGCTCTTCGTGCCAGCCACGCGGCGGTACTCGGCCACCGCGGCCGCGTGCTCGGCGGTGGTGAGCGAATCGACGAGCGGGTGCTCGGGTGCGAGCACCATGAACGAGGCACCGAACAACGTGTCGGGGCGCGTGGTGAACACCGTGATCGGCCCCGCGCTTGAGGCGAAGTCGACCTGCGCGCCCTCGCTGCGGCCGATCCAGTTGCGCTGCATCGCCTTGATCGAATCGGTCCAGTCGAGCAGCTCGAGATCGTCCACGAGCCGGTCGGCATACGCGGTGATCCGCATCATCCACTGGCGCATGTTGCGCTTGAACACCGGGAAGTTGCCGCGGTCGCTCCGACCGTCTGCGGTCACCTCTTCGTTCGCCACGACCGTGCCGAGCCCCGGACACCAGTTGACCGGTGCCTCGGAGATGTACGCGAGGCGATGGCCGTCGAGCACATCGGCCTGCTCGGCTCGAGACAGCGACGACCACGCGCGTCCATCGGGTGCCGTGCGAGTGCCCGCTTCGAACTCAGCCACCAGCTCGCTGATCGGCCGCGCCGTGCGCCGCTCGGTGTCGTACCACGAGTTGAAGATCTGGCTGAAGATCCACTGCGTCCACCGGTAGTACTCGGGGTCGGTGGTGCTCACGCTGCGGCGCGGGTCGTGGCTGAGGCCGATGCGGCGCAGCTGGCGGCGCATGTTGGCGATGTTCTGGTTGGTGGTGATCGCCGGATGCGTGCCCGTCTGCACGGCGTACTGCTCGGCGGGCAGACCGAACGCGTCGAAGCCCATCGTGTACAGCACGTTGTGATTGGTCATCCGCTTGAAGCGGCTGTAGACGTCGGTGCCGATGAACCCCAGCGGGTGGCCGACGTGGAGGCCGGTGCCGCTCGGATAGGGGAACATGTCGAGCACGAACAGCTTCTGCTTGCCCTCAATCGCCGCCGGATCAGCGAGCGGGCCGACCGGGTTGGGGGTCTCGAACGTGCCGTGCTCGTCCCACCACGCCTGCCACCGCAGCTCGATCTCCTGCGCCAGCGCGCCCGTGTAACGGGCCGCGTGCTGGTCGCCAGCGCTGATGGGGTGTTCGGTGGCAGTCATGGCGCAAGGGATTCTATGGAGGGTCCGTCCGGCACTACGGTTTCGTTTCATGTCCGAGCCGCCACAGCCGATCTCGATCATCGAACGTCTGGAGCAGGCCGCCGACCAACCGACCGGTGTCCGCTTCGTTGGTCAGTCCGTCGCTCCCACCGAGGGTGATGCCTTCATCTCGTGGCGCCAGATCCACGACGAGGCCCGCGTGGTAGGCGCCGCGCTCCAGGCGCGAGGCCTCGGCCCCGGCGACCACGTGGCGATCCTCGGCCCCACGAGTCGATCGCTGGTCACCATCATTCGCGGCTGTTGGATGGCCGGGTGCGCGTCGATGGTGTTGCCGTTGCCGATGCGGATGGGTTCGCTCGACGCGTTCATCGAGAGCACCCGCAGTCGCATCCGCCACGGTGACGCGAAGCTCGTGCTGATCGACCCACTGCTCGCCGACTTCTACGCCGCGGCTGCCGGCGACCCGCCGATTGAGCCGATGAGCGCCGTGCTGCCGGGTGCGCCCGGCCAGGTGAGCGGCGAGCGCCTCGAGGTACCGACGTACGACGCCGAGCGCCTCGTGATCCTGCAGTACACCAGCGGTTCGACGAGTGAGCCGAAGGGCGTGATGATTCCCGACCGGGTGCTCACGGCCAACATCGACGCGTGCTGTGAGGCCGCGCAACTCGGGCCCGCCGAGGTGATGGTGTCGTGGCTGCCGCTCTACCACGACATGGGTCTCGTCGGGTTCCTCTCGATTCCGATGACCCGCGGTGTCGACCTCGTGCAGGCGGCGCCGCAGGACTTCCTCGCGCATCCCGGCAACTGGATGCAGTGGATCAGCGACTGGAAGGGCACGGCCACCGCAGGGCCCAACTTCTCGTGGGTACTCGCCACGCGGGCACTCAAACGAGCGAAGGGTCTCGACCTGTCGACGCTCACGCTCGCGCTCAGCGGCGCCGAGCCCGTCGACCCCGACGCGGTCGAGGCGTTCGTCGCCGCGGCCGAGCCGTTCGGGTTCCGGGCCGGCAGCGTGTTCCCCGCGTTCGGCATGGCTGAGGTGGCCATTGGCGGTGCGTTCCCCGTACGACACGCCGGCCTGCAGGTCGACTCCGTCGACCGCGTCGTGCTCGAGCGCGATCGCATCGCGAAACCGCTCACGGTGGAAGATGCGGGGGAGGAGCTGTACGTCCGCCGTCTCCCGCTGCTCGGCACCGCGGTGCCCGGTCTCGAGATGAAGGTCGTCGACCCGGAGACGCACGCCGAGCTGCCCGAGCGCCACGTGGGTGAGCTGCTGCTCCGCGGCACCTCGGTGACCCCCGGCTACTACAAGCGACCCGACGCCACCGAGGCGCTGTTCCGCGACGGATGGCTGTGTACGGGTGACCTCGCGTACCTGCTCGACGGTCAGCTCATCCTCTGCGGTCGCATCAAGGACGTCATCATCGTCGGCGGCCGCAACGTGTTCCCGGAAGACATCGAGCGCGCGTGCGGCACCCTCGACGGCGTGCGTGCCGGCAACGTCATCGCCTTCGGCGTCGATGGCTACAAGGGCAAGGAGACGGTGATCGTGGTGGCCGAAGTGCGTCTCGGTGATGGTGACGGCACGCTCGACGACGTCCGCCACCGCATCCACCAGCGCACGCTCGAAGTGTGCGGGCTGCCGCCGCGCGACATCATGCTCGTGCGGCCCGGCACCCTGCCGAAGACCTCGAGCGGCAAGTTGCAGCGCGCCAAGTGCCGCGAGGAGTACCTCGAGGAGACGCTCGAACTGGTGTGAGTCGGCTCACAGGATGGCGATGAGCACGGCGCACAGCACCACGCCCGCGACCAAGATGGTGAGGCCCGTCTTCATCATCTGACGACGATGCGCGACGTATCGCGGGTCCTTCTTCATGAAGTTCCGAGTCATCGCGCCGTACGACTTGATCTGGCCCTCGACCGTGAAGATCTCGCCCGGCTTGCTCGTGCCGGGCTGCCACTCGAGCGGGTCGTCGGAGTGCGGCAGTTGAGACACGATCCGACCGTAGCGCTGTCCGCTCCGACGTGCGGGCACCATTGGCTGGCACGATGTCGGACGTGAAAGTCGTCTACAACCCCGCGCACCTGCGCCACGATCCGCACGTCGAGTTCGAGGCGTCGTCGGCACACAGTCCGTTCGAGCACATCGGCCGCGCCGAGGCGATCCGCACGACGCTGGAGGCGGATCCGTCGTTCGTCTTCGAGCAGCCGACCTCGTGGGGGACCGAGCCGATCGAGGCGATCCATGATCCCGGCCTGGTGCGATTCCTGTCGACGGCGTGGGCCGAGTACCAGGCGGCCTCCGGGCCGCATCGCGAGGTGGTGCCCGACGTATTCCAGCGGGCGGGTCTGCGCAGCAAGATGACTCCGGCTGTCGAGCCACCGTCGATTCACGGTCGGTTGGGCTGGTGGTGCTTCGAGACCACGACGCCGCTCACCGAGGGCACCTACGACGCGGCCCGCGGCGCGGTCGACACCGCGCTCACCACCACCCAACTCGTGCTCGGCGGCGAGCGCGCCGCATACGGGCTGTGTCGCCCGCCCGGCCACCATGCGCCGACGTCGCTCTACGGCGGCTACTGCTTCTTCAACAACGCCGCGGTCGCCGCGCATCACATCGTTCAGACCACCGGCACGAAGGTGACCGTGCTCGACGTGGACTACCACCACGGCAACGGCACGCAGGAGATCTTCTACGACCGCGACGACGTGCAGTACGTGTCGCTGCACGGCGACCCGGCGCGGGCCTACCCGTACACGATCGGCTACGCCGACGAGACCGGCACCGGGCGTGGGCTCGGTGCGAACCTCAACGTGCCGATGCCGAAGCGGGCCGACGACGATCTGTATGCGTCAGCGCTCAGCAGCGCGCTCGAATCGATCAGCGCGTTCGGACCGTCGACACTGATCGTGTCGCTCGGGCTCGACACGTTCATCACCGATCCGATCAGCGACCTCGCCGTCACGACCGACGGCTTCGAGCGCTGCGGCGCACTCGTCCGTGAACTCGGGCTGCCGACGATCGTGTTGCAGGAGGGCGGCTACGACGTGGACGCGCTCGGCGAGAACGTGCGTCGCTGGCTGATCGGCCTGCGCGGCTGACCCGCTCTCACGCAGGCCGGCCGAGCGCCTTCAGGCGCGTGATGCGATGGTCGTTGTCGCCGAGGTAGCGAGCGAGTACGCCGAGCACTCGGTCGATGTCGAGCGAACCGAGCGCCACCATCTCCTCGAGGTCGACCCAGTCCTTGCTGCGGTCGAAGAACGCCTTGAACACTGCGAGGTCGGAGCAACCGAGGAAGGCGACGTCGCTCCCACCGAAGGGCTCTCGTCGCACTCGTGTCGCGGCATCACGGTGGAAGTCGGTGGTGTCGAGGAAGAGATCGACCGGGGTGGTTCCCCACCACAGGCGAACCTGACCGTCGTCGATCACCCGTGCGACATCGGCATCCGACCAGGCGACCTCGCGGGGGAGTGCTTCCATTGCACGCCGAGCATCCGCAGCATCGAGGAACACGTTCACATCGATGTCGATCGTGCCGCGGGCGCGCTGCGTGCACCACGCCAGGGCCAGCGCGCCACCGAAGCCGTACGGCAACTCCGCCGCATCAAGCGCTGTGCCGATGGCCACGACCTTGTCGGCGAGTGAGGTCATGAACGGCGCCCGGGGAACGGCACGGAGCTGATCTGTTCGGCGTGGCGGGCCGGAAACATCTCGGCGAGGTCGAGCACCTGTCGCAGCTCGTCGGCGCGGTCGGGTCCGGACATGCGGTTCGTGAAGGTGATGGAGACGTCGAGGCCAGCCGCCGTGAGCAACCGGTCGAGCGTGTCGGTGCCGGGGATGATCCGACCGGCCTCGTAGGCGGCGAGCGTGGCGGGCGAGGTGTGCCCGCGGCGGGCCAACTCGCGGCGCGACAGGCTCATCCGCCGACGAGCGGTGACCAGCAACGATGCAGCATCCATCGGGGCTCAGACTAGCGGGGTGATATCAGGTCTGATACCACCCGTTACGACGATGGGGCCGCCCGCTCGACGACATCGAGGACGGACTGGCCGTAGCGCTCGAGCTTCGTGGGGCCCACGCCGCTGATCCGAGCGAGTGCGGTGAGGCTGGCCGGGCGGGCACGCACGATCTCGGCGAGCGTTGCGTCGGGGAACACGGTGTACGCAGGCTTGCCTGCCGCGAGGTGGAGGCGGAGTTCCTTCAACGCAGCGAACAGCGTTGCATCGTCGCCCGCAAGGTCGTGGCCGGACCGGGCGGCCGCGGCGGGTGGTGGCGTCGGACGCGTGGTTGCCGAGGTGATCCGGCGCCGCTCGGACGGCGGTGTGGTGAGGTCGTCGATGAACGGCGACGGGTGCTCGTCGGGCACGATGTGCAGCCGCTCGCTCGCCCGTGTGATCGCGACGTGGAAGACGCGGCGCTCTTCCTCCGTGGAGTCGGCGAGACGGTGCGGGAACTGATCGGCATCGGCCTGGTGGACCACGACGAGCGGCCACTCCTGACCCTTCACCTTGTGCACCGTCGCGAGCGTGACGCCACCGGCCGACCATGGCGAGGAGACCGCATCGCGCAGCCATCGCTCGAACTGCTTCGGGTCGGGCTGGAGCTCCGCCAACTGCGCGATTGCGGTGAGATCGTCGCTCTGCGACGTGCGATTCATGCCGTGCCGCGACGTGTCGAGCTGGGCGATGGTGGTGGCGAGGCCCATCGAGTCGCGCAGTGCCGCGAGGATCGCGCCGGTGGTGCCACGGCTGCCGGCGAGTTGCTGGAGGCGCTGAATGTCGGCCGCGAACTCGTCGATGCGGATCGAGTCTTTCTCGGTGTTGACGCGCGCGGCGAGGCGGCGCAGACCGTCGAGCGAGGTCTGCTCGGCTGCCCACTTCGCCACGTTCGGATGCATCGACCGGGCAGGCCGCCGGAGCGCCTCTTCCACGTCGCCGGGATGCAGCGGGCCGTCGCTGGTGGCGAGCCGCAGCCAGGCCAGCGCCGCTCTCACCGCCACGCGATCGAGGAACTCGCGGCCGACACCGCCGCTCGTGGCGACACCCGCCGCCTTCAGGCCCACCTGCACCGGCACGAGCAGCGAGTTGACCCGCGTGAGCACGGCGATGTCGGCAGTCGGCCGTCCAGCCGCGACCGCCTCGGAGATGATCCGCACCGTGGTGTCGACCGGCGCGCCGGGCTCCTCGATCGTGAGGCCCGCGACGTCCTTGTTCGCCCGGATGGTCTTTGCGACGCGGCGGGCGTTGTGCCGGAGCAGCATGTCGGCTGCGGCGACCACGTCCGGCGGACACCGGTAGTTGACCTCGAGCGGATGCTCACCCGCGCCAGGGAACAGCTGGCCGAAGTCGATCAGCCATGCCGGGTCGGCGCCGTTGTAGCCGTAGATGGTCTGGTCGTCGTCACCCACGCCGAACACGGCGGCGTCGGGCCCCGCGAGCAGGCGGACGAGCAGCAGGTGGGCGGGCGTGAGGTCTTGGAACTCGTCGACGAGCATCACGCGACACGACCATTGGGCCGCCGCCCGTGCGCCCGGATCGGTGAGGAGGATCTCGATGGCGAGCTGCACCTGTTCGTCGAAGTCGACCTGACCCGCACGAGCGAGTTGCGCGCGGTAGCGCGGGAGCACATCCGTGAACCCGTCGACCTCGCCGTCGTAGAGCTGCTCGACCTTCATCGGGTCGACGAGCCCGAGGCGCGCCATCGACAACGCCTCGATCCACGTGGCAACCGGGTCGGCATTGCGCTTGCGGGGGAACGTGACGAGCCGGCCGATGATCCGCCGGACTTCGATCTCGTCGATCGTCTGCAGCGCGCGCGGGCGCGGCGCGAACGGCGGCGTCCCGTTGACGATCGCCAGTGCGATCGCGTTGAGCGTGCGGACCTGCAGCGCGCGCAGATCGGCCGTGCGCCCGCGCATCTCCTCCTGGGCCCGCTTGTTGAACGCGACCAGGCTGACAGCACCCGCCGGGAGCGCCCACTGGCGCAGCAGGTGGCGGGCACGCTCGGTGAGCACACGGGTTTTGCCCGATCCGGCCGGCGCGATGATGCGCGCCGCTCCACCGTCGTGGGTGACCGCCGCGAGCTGATCGGGTGCGAGGTCGGCTGCCGTGTCGTTGGTGCCGAAGGGCTGCAGGCTGCGGTGTTCGACGGCGACGCGGTGGAGGACCGAGACGCCGTCGATCGGGCCCGTGAACCGCACCGGACCACCGTCGAGCCAGGCGCGGGTGCCGTTGGGCAGCACCACGTCGCCCTGACCGTCGCGTGCGATGGAGGCGCCTGCGGCGATGGCCAGGTCGAGCGTTCGCCAGCGCGGCGCGCCGTCGCCTCGCGTGAGGTCGATCGAGTTGGCGGTGAGCAGGTGGTGCAGTGCCGCGTTGGTGAGCTCGAACCTCGGACCGAGCCGGTACGGCGCGAGATCGATCGACTCGGGCTCGGCGAGGCGCTCGATCACCCCCGGCTCGACGACGAACAGTGTGGGCGTGCGCGCCGCCGCCCGCTCGCGCAGTTCGGCCACCAACGTGGTGGCGTCGTCGAGATCGCGCGTGGTGATGATGATCCGCTCGGCCGATGCCCATCCCGCCGGCGTCGGCGCTCCGGTGTGCACGAGTGCGTTGCGTCCCAGCTCGCTCGGCCCCGCGCCCACCTCGGCCGCGACCGACCCGGTGTGCTCCGACCCGGCGTGATCCGACCCGGCGTGATCCGGCTCGGGCTCGGGTGTCGGTACCGACGCTGCCGGTGCCGCTTCGGCCCCCTCCGTACGTTGCCAGCAGGCGCGTACGTCTGCCGCGTTGTCGTGTGAGGCGCCGCAGTAGACGCACGAGATGGCCACCCGGGCAGTCTGCCCGATCGGTGTGACACGCCCGTCGCCCGTGCCCTCACGGCCCCGATCCAGCAACACGTTGTGACATCACGTCGCGACGTATCGACGTCCTGTCACATCGTGTTGCGGAGAAGCGGTCAGGCGGCGAGGAGCTGCTCGATCAGATCCGCCGGGTACGGGGAGGCGTAGACGGCGATGCCGTACTCGGCACGGATGTCATCGGGTGTGCGATCCCACACCTGCTCCCAAGGGATGCCGAGCAGCGACGGTGTTTCACGGCCGTGGACCCATGCGCTGAGGATCGTGTCGAGCAGCAGCGGCACGCCTTCGGGCCGCGCGACCGAGGCCTTCGTGAGTGTGACCGCCAGGAACATCGACGAATAGTGGTGGCCGAACTGGCCCAGCTGGAACCCGGAGATCGCCACCTCGTGCAGGATCGTCGTCTGGTAGCCGGCGAGCTGATGCCACAGGTCGTGGCACTGAAGGATGCGGCTGTTGAGATAGCCGAGCGGCGCGATGAGGTCGTCGAAGCCGAGCGTCGAACGGTCGAGCACTTCGAGGTCGAAGCCGTTGTCGACGATGAGTGAGTGAATATGGCTGCCCAACGAACCAGCCGGACAGCGCGACAGCGCGTCGAGCGTGAACGGAATCGGCATGCCCTGGTCGGCCGCATCGGTGACGCCCGGGTAGGCGAGCGCCGCGTCCGCGACGAGCGACTGCAGTTCCGGCGCAACCATGCCGGAGAGGGCGGCTGTACGGGTGGTGATGTCGAGTGCGTCCGACCCCGTGGCCGGATCGAGCACGAGCTCCCAGAACGCGGTCCAGAACTCCTCCGGCACCTCGACCTGCGCCGACGTCGAGGGGATGGGCGCTGCGTTCGGCCGACTGCCCAACCAGCCCTCGGCCGCGCCGTCATACGCGTCGGTGAGGTCGCTCGGGGCCGACACCGCACCGCGGAGCAGCAGGCCGACGAGGTCATACAGCGCGTCCACATCGCCCGCCTTCGCTGCAGCGGCTGCGACACGACCACGATCCGGCGTCCCGGGGCGCTCGGCCGCAGCGCGGATTGCTTGCTGAGAATCGAGCATCATGCCGCCTTCATGTCGGCGAGCACCCGGCGCCAACGCTCGGGATCGCTCGCATAGGGGGTGTAGAAGCTGATCCGCTGGATCACGTCGCCGTACCGACGGTGCAGCTCGGGCGCCACGCCTTCGGGCTCGCCGACCACGGCGAAGGTGTTGAGAATCTCCTCATCAATGAGGTTCCCCATCTCCACCCACTTGCCTTGCTTCGACAGCCCGTTCAACTCCTCCTGCAGGCCACCCCAACCGTGGATGTCGAGGACGCCGCGATACGCCGGCGTCGAGCCGTAGAACGCGATCTGCTGGCGGGTGCCGGCCGCCGCGGCAGCGAGCTCTTCCTCGGTGCTGCCGGTGACGACGAAGCTCGGCCCGATCACCTCGAAGCCCTCCATCGTCTTGCCCGCCTTCGCCCGGCCACGCGCCAGGGCGGGGATCGTCACCTCACGCAGGTACTTCTCCGTCGTGAAGCCGTGGCAGATGAAGCCGTCGCACACCTCGCCGGCCACTTCGGTCATCA
>JBMOFX010000083.1:0-10585 GCA_049318665.1 Ilumatobacteraceae bacterium
ACAGCAGCGGCGACAATCACGATCAAGACGACCACGGCGATGATTGCGACGATCTTCTGGCCGCGCAACTGGTCGGGTTCGTTGAACAGGACGCCAGGCTTCTCGACAGCCAAGAACACTCGGTTCCAATTGTCGTCAGGGTTGCCGTGGTCGCCGGTGTCGCTCACAAACGCCATTCTGTAGTCCTTGGTTGGCCAGCGCAAGGCAACACCAAGCGCAGTGTGCGAGCATGACCCGCGTGCCCGACCAGCCCGTGACTTCCATCGAAACGTTCGACGATGCCCGCCGCGCGGTGGCCGCAGGTCGCCCAGTCAGCGACATCGCGGCAGCGTTCGTCGCTGGTCTGAGCGAACAGGAGCGGCTCTGGTGCCTCGATGGCGACGCGCCGACGTGGGTGGGTCTCAAGTTCCTCAGCGAGAGTGGGTACCACTTGGCACCCTTCGTTGCTGCCGAGATCGACCGCGTCGGCCTTCCGGGCATCCGGTTCAGCGACGGGCCCCGCGGGTGCGTGGTCGGCAACGCAACGGCCTTCCCCGTGTCGATGGCTCGTGGTGCTACGTGGGATCCGCAGCTCGAGGAGCGGGTCGGCGACGTGATCGGCACCGAGTTGCGAGCCATCGGTGCGAACCTCACCGGGGCCGTGTGCATCAACCTCCTTCGCCACCCCGCTTGGGGCCGTGCGCAGGAGACCTACGGTGAGGACCCGCACCACGTGGGTGAGATGGGTGCTGCGCTCACCCGGGGCCTGCAGCGTCACGTGATGGCGTGCGTGAAGCACTTCGCCTGCAACTCCATGGAGAACGCCCGGTTCACCGTCGACATCGTGGTCGACGACGTCGCGCTCCACGAGGTGTACCTGCCGCACTTCCGCCGCGTGATCGACGAAGGCGTCGCCTCGGTGATGTCGGCGTACAACAGCGTCAACGGCGAGTGGGCCGGTCAGAGCCGCGAACTGCTCACCGACATCTTGCGCGACGAGTGGGGCTTCGAAGGCTTCGTCATCAGCGACTGGATCTTCGGTCTACGCGACGCCGCAACATCGCTCGCTGCCGGGCTCGACATCGAGATGCCCTACCGAATGGTGCGCCAACAGCATCTGGCCGGCGCGCTCGAGCGGGGTGAGGTGACGTGGGCCGATGTCGATCGTTCGGTCGAACGCGTCGTGTCCACGCTGTTGCGCTTCGACAGCGTCTTGTCCGCGGCACCCCCGCCGATGGACGTGATGGGTTCGCCTGCTCATCGTGCGCTGGCGCGTGAGGTCGCGGCGCGATCCACGTTGCTCCTGCGCAACGTGCCGGTGGACGGGTCACCGGTGCTCCCGATCGCTCCCGGTGTCACGGTCGCGGTGATCGGACGACTCGCCGACACGGTGAACATCGGTGACGGTGGCTCGAGCGACGTGTGGGACGACGAGTGCGACACCGTGCTCGTCGGCCTTCGTGACGTGCTCGACCACGTTACGCACGATGACGGCACGGATCTCGTCCGGGCGGCGGCGGTCGCGGCGGACGCCGGCGTCGCGCTGGTTGTCGTGGGCTACACCTCGGCCGACGAGGGGGAGTACATCGGCGAGACCGATCCGTTCCTCGGCACCCTGCTACCGCCCACGGATGAGCCAGATGTGGTCGACCTCTACCGAGCCTCGCTCGCCGATCTTCCGGCGTTCACCCGGCCGGCGCGGCTTGCCGACCGACCGCGGATGTTCAGCGTCGGCGGTGACCGCAGTTCGCTCCGTCTGCTGCCGGATGACGTCGCCTTGATCCGGGCGGTGTCGGCCGCCAACTCGCGGACCGTGGTGGTGATCCAGGCAGGTAGTGCAGTGATTGGCAGCGAGTGGACCGACGACGTCGCGGCCGTGGTGCAACCGTTCTACGGCGGTGCGCAGGCAGGTGCCGGCCTGGCCGATGTGCTGACGGGCGCGGTCAACCCGTCGGCTCGACTTCCCTTCACCGTGCCGGTCGACGAACACGACTTGCCGGAGTTCGATCGCAACGCGACCTCGTTCACCTACGACCGGTGGAGCGGATGGTGGCGCTTCGCACGAGACGGCGTCGCGCCCGCCTATCCGTTCGGGTTCGGCCTGTCGTACACCACCTTCGAGCTCGACGACATCGACGTCGACACCGACTCAGGCGATCACTGTCTCGTCGTGACGGGCACGGTACGGAACACGGGTGCTCGCGACGGCGCCGATGTGGTGCAGATCTACGCGGAACTGCCGGACGACGACGCGCCGGCGCGATTGATCGGCTTCGAACGTGTCGAGGTGGTCGCTGACGGCTCGGCACGGTTCGAGATCGCAGTGCCGGTTGATCGACTCGCCACCCGTGATACAGCAGTGAAGGGCTGGCGTCCGGCCTCCGGTGAGCATCGGATCGTGGTGGCCCGGTTCGCGGGTGATCCGGACGCCGTTGCGTTCGAGCTCGACCTCTAGCGTCCGGTCGATCGCTCGGCGATCACATCGTGGTGTCGAGTGCGAGCCCGCGCTTGGCGGCGTCGAGAATCGCAGATGTATCGACGCCTTTCTGGGTGGCGAGGTCCTTCAGCGACGATCCGTTGAGCAGGCTGGCGACGAGGTCGTCTGTCGACATCTTCAACAGTGCGGCCACGTTGGTCAGCGCGCTGCCATCGGTGCGATCGGCCCCCCGTGGGGTGCTCGGACCGCGTGAGCTGCGTTCGTCCGGAGGGAGGCCCTGGATACGGCCGCCTGGAGCGGAGGCGATGGCGTGTGCCATCTGATCGAGTCGATCGGCGGTCGCCAATGCGGGAGTGGACGACGGCTTCGCAGCGACGATGCCGTCCTTCAGCGCGCTGATGAGGTCGTCTTGGCCGATGCCCTGGGAGAGTGCGATGTCGTGCAGCGAGGACCCGTTGCGCAGCGACTGTTGGAGCTCGGTCGTCGACAACCCGAGCAGTTGCGCAGCCGGTGCGAGCAAGGTGGCGGGATCCGGCCGTTGCGGGTAGCCGCCGCCAGGCACCCCGCCGAACGGCAGTCGGGGGCCAGCGCTGTGAATCATCATCGTGTGCGTGCTCCCGAGTCAGTCATGACCGTCCGCAGCGCAGGACCCAGATGCCAGGATCTCGGAAACGAAGTGGCGACGCCAGGCCATTGGGCCTACCAGCGCTCTGCATTCCTAGAGCAACTCGTCCACCGGCTTCGGCAGCCGGAGCCGCCAGTTGGGCAGTGTCATGTCGCCCGGGTGGTTGGGTTGCTCGGTCGCGCCGGCCAGGTCGTCCGCCGCCATCAGCCGCAAACGAGACCGTGCCGACAGCAGCACGTCGTGGGCCCCGCGCACCGCCTGCGCCGGCGTAGCGGCGCCAGGCACCAGTGCCTCGAGGGTGTCGATCAGCTGCTGATCGCGCCGTTCGAAGACTCCGCTGACAGTGGGGAGATCATGGGTGGTGACGGTGGCGAGCGACGCCTCTGGCCAGGTGGTCGGAGCGAGTTCATGTTCGAACCACATCACTCGCGTCCCGGCGATGTGATGCGCGGTGAGGGAGTCTCGAACCGCTGGCTCGACCGTGCCGAGATCCTCGCCGATCACGAAGGCGCCGGCTCGCGTGGCCTCGAGGCACACGATCGCGAGGAGCTCCTCCGCGGGGAAGTGCACGTAGGCACCGTCGACCGGCGACGAGTCAGCAGGCACCCAGTACTGCCGAAACAAACCCATCACGTGGTCGATGCGAAGCCCGTGCACGCCTCGCAACGACGCGCGCACCGTCGCGATGAACGGTTCGTACAGCGATGCGCGCAGGCGCCACGGAACGAACGGCGGGATACCCCACTCCTGGCCGTCCGGGGTGAAGGCGTCCGGCGGGGCGCCGACGCGGACGTCGAGGGCGAGCAGGTCGCGAAACTCCGACGCGTCGGCGCCGTCGGGAGAGAAGCCGACGGCCAGGTCACCGATGAGGTGAACGCCCGTCGCGGCAACATCGGCGAGTTGCTCCGCGAACCGATCTTGCAGCCACTGGTGGAAGCGCGCCCGCTCCGCGAGCTCGTCGTCCTCGTCGAGCCCCGGGAGGGCGGTGTCCCAGGCGCTCCAGTCGGGGTGGAGCTCGTCGCAGCGGGCGTTCCACACGGCCACCGCGTCCGGCTCCCGATCGGATACGCGGCCCGCGTCGAGCGCGGATTCGAACTCCGCCTCGAGTACGGAACGCTTGGCGATCCAGACGTCGTCTCGGTCGATGAGCGTCGACGGGTCGCACTGCAACCGGACCGGTACCGGCGCATCGATGGCGAGGAGGAGCGGATTCCATGCACGTCGGCTGCTCGGGAAGTACGGGCTCGGCACCTGGGGGAGCGTCGGCGCAGGCTGATGCAACGGGCTGGTGAGGATCGCGCCACCACCGAGCGCAACGACTCGTTCGGCGAGCGTCCGCAGGTCGCGCAGATCGCCGATGCCCCACGACTGCTCCGACCACAGGGCGTACACCTGGACCGCCACGCCCCAGGCTCTCGGGACGTCGGGCGCGGTTCGCGGGTGCACGATGAGTCGTGTGACCGGGCCGCCATCGACGGGGACGAGGTCGTGGTACCCGATCGGCAGGCTGTCCGGGAGGTCGTCGAGTGCGCCGAGGTTCGTGCCATCTTCGAGGAGGACCTCGTTCGCGTTCCACAGTCGATGAGAGGTGCCGTGCTCCACGAACCAGATCGGACGGCCGGTTTGCGGATCGCCCATCGCTCGGCGGAGGCGCTCTCGCGTTGCATCCGGCGTCGGATGCCAGGCGCCGTCGACGTCGTGGTAGCCGTCGGCGATGCCCCAGGCGTCGAGATGCGGGCTGGCGTTGCTGGCGCTCACCCCGTCATTGTGCACGTTCGGCCGGGTCGTTGCCTCCGGTTCGATGCCGGGAGGCTGCGTACACTCCGGTGCCGTGGGCAGGCGAACGATCGAGCGGCGCTTGAAAGCGACATCGAGTCGGCTTCGGAGTTCCCGGGAAGAGCTCGTCATCATCGATGAGCAGCTCGCGCACCTCGCGGATGAGGCCGCCGACTCGTCGCTGCGGGCGATGGTGTCGGACACGCCAGGGGTGTCGTACGAGGCTCGAAAGGCTGAGGAACATGCTGCCGCGATGGCGCAGCACCGGGTGAAGGTGGTGGCGTCGATCGAGGAACTCGAGCGCCGGCAAGACGAGCTCCTCGACGAACTCGGCGCGTTGCGTCGCGAGTGATCCGACGCTGGTGCGTGGGATGGCGTGCTCGTGCGGCGTGCGCGCCTGCTTGAATGTCGGCGGGCCATCGACCGTGAAAGGACCGCCGCTGTGACCATCCGTGTGGTGATCGCCGAAGACGAGGCCATCATCCGTCTCGACCTCAAGGAGTCCCTCGAGGAAGAGGGCTATGAGGTCGTCGGTGAAGCCGGCCGTGGCGACCAAGCGATCGAGTTGGTCAGAGAGCTCCGTCCCGACCTTGTGATCCTCGACATCAAGATGCCGGTGGTCGACGGGCTCACGGCGGCGCGCACCATCGCGGCCGAGCGGATCTGCGCCGTGTTGATGCTCACGGCGTTCAGCCAGCGCGAGATCATCGAAGAGGCTCGCGATGCGGGGGCGCTGGCCTACCTGGTCAAGCCGTTCCAGAAGAACGATCTGATCCCGGCGATCGAGGTCGCGATCGGCCGGTTCCGTGAGTTGCAGAACCTCGACGGTGAGGTCGACTCGCTCGGCGAGCAGCTCGAGACGCGCAAGCTGATCGATCGCGCGAAGGGCATTCTCATGGACGAGTGCGGATTCAAGGAACAGGAAGCCTTCACCTATGTGCAGCGGATGGCGATGAGCGAGCGGTCGAAGATGCGCGAGATCGCCGAACGCATCGTCGACGGCACGCTGCGCCCTTGATCCGCGCATGAAACTGCTCCTCCTCGACGGCAACTCGCTCACCTACCGGGCCTTCTTCGCGCTGCCGACCGACATGGCCACCGCGAGCGGGCAGGTCACGAATGCGGTGTTCGGCTTCACGTCGATGCTGATCAACCTGCTCAAGGATCATCAGCCCGACGGGATCATGGTCGCGTTCGACCGTCCCGAGCCCACGTTCCGGCACGAGATGAACGTCGAGTACAAGGCGCAGCGCGAAGCCGCCCCCGACATCCTTCGTCAGCAGATGGGGCTGGTGCGTCAAGTGCTCGAGGCGTTGCGCATCCACACCTTCGATCTGGCTGGCTGGGAGGCCGACGACATCATCGCCACCATCGCGGAGCGGGCGAAGGGTGAGGGTCACGACGTGCTGATCGTCACCGGTGATCGTGACAGCTACCAGCTGGTGAGTGACCCGCACGTGAGGGTGCTCTACAACCGGCGCGGTGTGAGCGACTACGCGCTCTACGACGAGGCGGGTATCGAAGAGAAGACGGGCGTGACACCCGAGCTGTACCCGCAGTACGCGGCCTTGCGGGGTGATCCGAGCGACAACCTGCCCGGAGTTCCCGGGGTGGGGGAGAAGACGGCGGCCAAGCTGATCACCACCTACGGCGGCCTCGACGGCATCTTCGCTCACGTCGACGAGCAGACCCCGAAGCTCCGACAGAACCTCGTCGAGAACGAGGCGAAAGCTCGACTCAACGTGGAGATGATGGTGCTCCGGCGCGACGCGCCGATCGGCGAGATCGACCTCGCGGGGCTCACCGTCGAACCCGACCAGGCCGAGACCCGCCGATTGTTCGACTTCCTCGAGTTCAAGTCGTTACACGACCGGCTGTACGAGGCGCTCGGCGCGCGCACCGCAGCGCCGCCGCCTGCTTCGACTGCGGAAGTGTTGCATCCGGAGGTGCGCGCAGCGGAGTCGGCTGCTGACGCCGCCGACGCCATTGCGGCGCTCGCCAGCCTCGACCTGGCGGCAACGTGGGAGGGCCAGCCGGGTCGCTCGCCGCTCACGGGCCTCGCGATCGTCATCGACGCATCGACCGCCGACGTGCTGTGGGTGCCGGCGGAGCACGTGCTCGCCCCCGCCGTGCTCGCGGCCGTCGCAGCGCATCCCAGGGTGCGCGGCCATCACGTGAAGGCGATCATGCGCTCGCTCCTCGCGGCGGGCCACACGCTGCGCGGGCTCCAACTCGACACGGCGATCGCGGCGTATCTCATCGATCCGGCAGAGACCCGCTACGCGGTGGGGCAGCTGCTCGAGAAGTACACCGACTTCCAACTCGGCACCGCTGACGACCCAGGCGCAGCCGGTCAGCTCGACTTCGCTGAGCGTGGGGATGGTCGCGCCACCTCCTCGGCGGAGGCGCTGGCGGTGCACCACCTCGCCGATGCGCTCGACGAAGCGCTCGAGCGGCAAGGCATGGCCGAGCTCTACCGCACCATCGAAAATCCACTCGTCGGCGTGCTGGCCGCGATGGAGCACGTCGGTATCGCCGTCGACGTGGCCGAACTGCGTGCATTGAACGAGCGGCTCACCGCCGACTGCGAGCGTCTCAGCACCGAGATCCAGGAAGTGGCGGGCCGCCCCTTCAACCTCAACTCGCCCGTGCAGCTCCGCGACATCCTGTACACCGAGCGCGGACTCGCGCCGGGCAAGAAGACCAAGACCGGCTTCTCCACCGACGCTGCGACGCTCGAGAAGCTGCGCGACCAGTGGCCCGAGTTCATCGACCCCCTGCTGCAGTATCGCGAGGTCGAGAAACTCCGCAGCACCTACGGCACCGGCCTCCTCCAGGAGGTGGCGCCCGACGGCCGAATCCACGCGACGTTCAATCAGACGGTGGCGCGCACGGGTCGACTCAGCAGCGATCAGCCCAACCTTCACAACATCCCGGTGCGCAGCGATGAGGGTCGGTTGTTCCGCAAGGCGTTCATACCGGCACCGGGTTGCCAGTTGCTCGTCGCCGACTACAACCAGATCGAACTGCGCTGCATCGCGCACCTCGCCGGCGACCCGGGTTTGATCGGTGCGTTCGAGAGCGGCCAAGACATCCACAACGCCACGGCGTCGCGTGTGTTCGGTGTCGATCCGGCAGCGGTCACCACCGATCAACGTTCGAAAGCGAAGATGGTGAGCTACGGCTTGGCGTACGGCATGGAGGCCTACGGTCTCGGGCAACGACTCGGCATCGCCACCGACGAAGCGTCGCTGATCCTCGATGCGTACTTCCTTGCCTTTCCCAACGTGAAGGCCTACATGGAGCGGACGGTCACCGAGGCTCGGATGCGCGGGTACACCGAAACGCTGTTCGGTCGCCGCCGACCGATCCCCGAGCTGTCGAACTCGAACTTCCGCATTCGCCAGGCCGGCGAACGCCAGGCGATGAATGCCGGCATCCAGGGTCTTGCGGCCGACATCTTCAAGGTGGCGCTGGTGCGGATCGACGCTGCGCTCGCCGAGCACCATCTCGCCGCGCAGGTGGTGCTGCAGGTGCACGACGAAGTGATTGTCGAGGTCTCCGACGACGAACACGATGAGGTTGGTCCGCTGGTGATCGGCATCATGCGGCACGCCGTCGAACTCGACGTGCCGCTCGAGGTGAACGTCGCCTGGGGTCGCACCTGGGCCGACGCCAAGGGCTGATGAGCGACCACTGGTTCGAACCGATCGCCGACCATCTCGGCGCCGCCTACCTCCGGTACTCGTTCACCAAGGGCACTCGGCAGGAGGTCGATCACCTGGTCGATGTGCTCGGCTTGGAGGCAGATCAGCGTGTGCTCGACGTCGGCTGCGGCCCGGGCCGACACGCGCACGAGCTCGCCCGACGCGGCATTCGCGTGCACGGGATCGACATTTCGCACCGGTTCATCGAGCTCGCACGCGACCAGGCTCCCGACGGTGCGACCTTCGAGCGTCTCGATGCGCGGCACCTTGCCTTCGACGGTGAGTTCGACGCCGTCATCTGCCTCTGTCAGGGCGCGTTCGGGTTGATGACCGCGAACGGCGAGGACGAGGTGGTGCTCGCGGGCATGGCCAGGGCGCTGCGTCCCGGCGGGCGGCTGGCGCTCAGTGCGTTCAGCGCCTACTTCGCCGTGAAGTACCAGCACGACGCGACATTCGACGCCGACTCGGGCGTGAATCACGAGCGGACCGAGATCCGTGATGAGGCCGGTGCGGTCGCCGACGTCGACCTCTGGACGGGGTGCTACACCCCGCGTGAGCTCCGGCTCCTGGTGCGTTCCGTCGGGTTGCACCTCGACCGCATCAGCAGCGTCGAGCCGGGGGCGTACGCCGAGAGCCAGCCGACCGTGGAAACTGCCGAATACCTCGTGCTGGCGTCCAAGCCCTGAACTGGTATCCTCGGCGGGTCCACGTTCGCTTGGACGTTCTCTGTCCATCTCTGCAGTCCACCTGAAAGCTCGAGTCCCTTGTCCGACACCACCATCACCCCGTCCGCCGACACCCCCATGGGATCGTTCGACGACGAGGGCAACTACACGCCCCGCCAGATCACCGCCGACGACCTCGGTATGTCGTTCGCTGAAGCGATCGAGGGCACCATGGTCGAGGTCGAAGACGGTCAACTCGTCAACGGCACCGTCGTCAAGATCGATCGCGACGAGGTGCTGCTCGACATCGGATACAAGAGCGAAGGCGTGATCCCGGCTCGTGAGCTGAGCATCCGCAACGACGTCAACCCCCATGAGATCGTTTCCCTTGGCGAGCAGATCGAAGCGCTCGTGCTCACGAAGGAAGACAAAGAGGGTCGCCTCGTTCTGTCGAAGAAGCGTGCGCAGTACGAGCGTGCGTGGGGCACCATCGAGCGGATCAAGGAAGCCGATGGCATGGTCGAGGGTCCGGTCATCGAGGTCGTCAAGGGTGGCCTCATCGTCGACATCGGCTTGCGCGGCTTCCTTCCTGCCTCGCTCGTCGAGCTGCGCCGTGTGCGCGACCTCGCCCCCTACGTCGGCAAGATGGTGCAGGCCAAGATCATCGAACTCGACAAGAACCGCAACAACGTCGTGCTCAGCCGTCGCGCCTACCTCGAGGAGACGCAGAAGGAGAGCCGCGACAGCTTCCTCGTCAACCTCAAGCCGGGCGAGATCCGCTCCGGTGTGGTGTCGAGCGTCGTCTCGTTCGGTGCGTTCGTCGACCTCGGCGGCATGGATGGCCTCATCCACGTCAGCGAGCTGTCGTGGAAGCATGTTGATCATCCGGGTGCCGTCGTGGCCGTCGGTGATCCCGTCACCGTGCAGGTGCTCGACGTCGACTTCGAGCGCGAGCGCATCAGCCTGTCGCTGAAGGCCACGCAGCAGGATCCGTGGCAGGAGTTCGCCGGCACCCACGAGGTCGGCCAGTTGGTCTACGGCCGTGTCACCAAGCTCGTCCAGTTCGGTGGCTTCGTGCAGGTCGGCGACGGTATCGAGGGTCTCGTCCACATCTCGGAGATGAGCGCCCATCACGTCGACTCGCCCGAGCAGGTCGTCACGCCGGGCGAAGAACTGTGGGTCAAGATCATCGACCTCGACCTCGCACGTCGTCGCATCAGCCTCTCGATCAAGCAGGCCGCCGAGGGTGGCGAGTTGGCGGAGGAGTATCGCCAGCACTTCGCCGTCGACGAGCAGGGCAACTGGACCGCTGGTCCCGACGACGCCGAGCGCGAAGCCGCCTGGGCCGAGTACTACCAGGAGGGTGGTGAGGCTCCGGAAGGCGAGGAGCCTGGCC
>JBMOFX010000084.1:0-10115 GCA_049318665.1 Ilumatobacteraceae bacterium
AGGAGGGCACCTACCGGTTGCCGGAGAGCCAGCTCGACCGCTTCCTGATGCGCCTGTCGCTCGGCTACCCGGGACGCACTGCCGAGCTGCAGATTCTCGACGGCATGGGCGCAGCGAGCGGGATCACCCATCTCCGCCCCGTGGTCACGTCGGCGGAGATCATCGCGATGTGCCAGGCCGTCGCCGGCGTCCATCTCGCCGACCCGCTCAAGGCGTACCTCGTCGACATCGCCGAGGCGAGTCGAACCAGCCAGTCGCTCACGCTCGGCTTGTCGCCGCGAGCCACGCTGCAGCTTGCGAGAGCGTCGAGGTCGTACGCGGCGGCCCACGGTCGCGACTTCGCCACGCCGGACGACGTGAAGGCGGTGGCCGTGCCGGTGCTCGCACACCGAGTGGTGCTGCGACCGGATGCTGCAGCTCGCGGTGTGACGGCGGAGGCAGCAGTGCACGAGGTGCTGCAGTCCGTGCCGGTTCCCACGGGGCGCTGATGCTCACCCGCAGCGGCTGGGGTGCGATCGCCCTCGCTGCCGTCTCGTTCGTGATCGGCCGGATCTTCGGGATCATCGAGTTGTACATCCTCGGTGTCGGCATCGCTGCGGCCCTCGTCGTCGCAGTGTGCACGATGCTGCTGGCCCCGCCACGACTCGTCGTTCGTCGGCTCGTCCAGCCCTCCACGGTGCAGGCTGGCGAGGCCTCGCGTGTGGATTTGCAGGTTGCCAACCGGGGCAACCGCCGCTCCCCCGTCCTGCAACTGTGGGAGCCCGTCGGACCGTCCGACCATCGCCGCGGCGGGCGCGGCGGTGCCGCCATGCAACTCGCACCGCTGCGGCCCGGCGAGCGGACGTCGGCGGCCTATCGCCTTCCGACAGATACCCGCGGTCTGATCCGGGTGGGGCCGATGCACGCCCGTCGTCGCGATGTGCTCGGCCTCGCGTCGCGCACCGTCGAGCTGTCGGGTGGCAGCGTGGAACTGCTGGTGATGCCTCGCCATCTGCCGCTGCGCTTCGCTCTCGGAGGATCGGCCGGTCGCCTCGGTGATCATCTCCGGATTCGTGCGCAGGGCCAGTCGGGCACCGAGTTCCACTCGTTACGGCAGTACGTGCAGGGTGACGATCTCCGGCGCATCAGTTGGAAGGCGTCAGCTCGCTCACAGGAGCTGGTCGTGAAGGAGACCGCGCTCGAAGGTCTTCGGCGGTGCACGGTGCTGCTCGACACCGACCCTTGGCCTGCGCCGTTCGACGACGAGGACATGTTCGAGCGGGCGGTCTCCATCGCTGCCGGGCTCGTCACCGGGGCCTCGGCGTCGGGGCTCGCGACGCGACTCGTTGCGCCCGACACCGACCTCCGCGGACCCGATGTCGCGCCGGTGGCACTGCGCTGGCTGGCAACCGTCGAGCAGGGTCAGCACGACGACGGCCTCCTCCCACCGCTCAATGCCTCGGAGGGCATCGGCGTGCTGGTCGTGGTCACCACGTCGGCCGAGTCGCCATGTTGCGCATCGGTCCGTGCCGCGATGGCCCCCGAAGACACCCTTGTGGTGATCGCCGTCGGCGACCCGACCCCGTCGCGCAGCGCCCGCTTCGTGGTCGACGCAACCGACGACGACACGCTCATGACCTCATGGGCAAGCCTCACTGGCGAGATCGGCACCGGCCCGCGGTTGCCGAGCGCGTATGGAGCCACCGGATGACCTCGCCCGCCCGCCAAACTGCGGCGCCACGCGACCGACCGGCCGACGTCGATCACCTGCTCGCAACGGGCATGCTCATGCTGCTCACCGCGATCACCTCGGTGTCGCTGTGCCGAGTGTTCGATGGTTGGGACTTCCTGCCCACCCTGCTGGTCGTCGGCGCGGTGCTGCACCTCGCGTCACTGCTCTTGCGGATCTTGCGAGTGCCCGCGCTCGTTGCGATACCGATCCTGATCCTCGTGTTCGTCGAGGTGATCGCAATCATCTTCTACAGCGACACGTTGCGCCTCGGCCTACCGTCTGGCGACACCATCCGACTGATGCGGCTCGACCTCCGGCTGGTGTGGGGCCAGTTCCCCACCGCTGTCGCACCCGTCCCCAGCGAGGGCAGCTTCCTCGTCGCTGCCTCCTACGGGATCGGCCTGGTCGCGATGTTCTCCGACGCGTTCGCGTTCCGCGCCTACGGACGTGCGGAGGCAGTGGTGCCTGCCGGTGTCCTGTTCGTCTTCACGGCAGCCCTCGGCACCGACCGCAACCGGGTGACGGTGGCCGCCGCGTGGTTCGCGGTCGCCGTCGGGGTGGTCGCCGTCCTGCGTGCGCTCCACGGCACGGGTTCCGACGCGTGGCTCGGACGTCGACGACGCGCCGTCGCCGCAGCACTCCCCGCCACGGCGATGTGTGCGGCCGTAGCCGCGTTGGGCGCCGCGATGCTCGGACCGCTCATGCCCGGTGCCGGTTCGGCGCCGCTGCTCGACACGCGACAGAGCCAGAGCGATTCGAGCCAGGTGCTCAGCCCGCTCGTCGACATTCGGTCGCGACTCGTGAACCGCAGCAATACCGAGATGTTCACGGTCGACAGCGCGGTCGGCCGGTACTGGCGTGTCACCGGCCTCACCGTGTTCAACGGCGAGCAATGGCAGCTGCCCGAGCAGACGGTGTTCGACGCGTCGGGGCTGCTCACCGCTGAGTCCGCGGCACCCGAGATCGTCCAGCAGCAGGTCACCATCAGCAGGTTCGGCGGCACGCTCATCCCGCTCGCTTTCCGGCCGGTGTCGGTCAGCCAGTCCGGGCTCGGCTGGCTCGCCCAGACCGACACGCTCGTCGTCTCCGAACCGTTGCGCACCGGCGCGGTCTACAACATGGCATCCGACATCGGCGTTCCCTCGCCCGAGGCGCTCGCTCAGGCAACCGCTTCGATGCCGCCGATGCCGAGCCTGCTCGATCTCCCGAGCGACCTGCCCGACGAGATCGCTGACACAGCAGCCGCCGTCGTCGCGGGTGCGACCAGCCCGTACGGCCAGGCACGAGCACTGCAGGATTGGTTCCGGACCAACTTCACCTACGACCTCACCGTGCAGCGCGGCCACGACGAAGACGCAATCACGTCGTTCCTCCGGATTCGCCGCGGCTACTGCGAGCAGCTCGCCGGCACCTTCGCGGTGATGGCTCGTGCGGTCGGCCTCCCCTCCCGCGTGGCGGTCGGCTTCACCCAGGGCGAACTCCGTGCCGACGGCAAGTACCACGTGCTCGGACGCAACGCGCACGCATGGCCGGAGGTGTGGTTCGACGGCATCGGTTGGGTCGCGTTCGAGCCGACACCGGGTCGCGGTGCGCCGGGGAGCGAGGCGATTACGGGCGCAGCACCTGCGCAGGACGAGCGCACAGGGACGAACGGCAACGGGACCACCGACACGGCTGTCCCGACGACGACCACACCCACCACGCCGACCACCGAACGCGATCCGCTCGGTACAGGTTCGTCGACCCCGTCCACGATCCCGGCCGCCTTGGCCGGTAGTTCGGGTGACAGCGGGGGCGGGTTCGGTCTGGTCGGGTGGGTGCTCGCCGCCTTGGCCGCAATCGGGGCCTGGGCGTACCTGATGCCCGGTGTGGTTCGGCGCTTCACTCGCGTGGGCAGCAGCCCATCCGAGCAGGTGATCGCTGCTTGGCACGGCAGCGTGGGCACGCTCCAACTGGCGGGCGCCCCGCCGCAGGGCGCCGCGACACCGCTCGAATACGCCCGCGTGGTCGAACGTGAGACCGGCATCGACGGGCGCTCACTCACCGAACTGGCGCGCTTCGTGACGAGGGCCGTCTATGCACCCGACGGCGTACGCGAGCCAGCGGCATTGCGTGCGGCGGTGTTGCGGACCCATCTCGACGAGACGGCCACGGAACTCATGCCCTGGCCGATGCGGCTGTGGTCACGCATCGACCCAAGGCTGGCACGCCAGCGACTCGTGGGCGATCTGCGTCGCCGATCGTAGGGCTGAACTACTGCTGGCCGCGCTGGGTGCGATTGCGCATCGCCGCAACCTGCTGGAGCGCTTGATCTCCCAGCGCGCGTGCGTGGCTGACAGCGGCGACCACGGCCACGACTGCTCCGAGGAACGCAGCGAAGGCCAGATACGGGCTCACCGACAGCAACAGCACGCACACTGCGACGAGCAGCACACCGCCGAAGGCGGCGAGCAGCAGTGACCGTCGTGAGCCGCGCACGGTGGGGCCGAGGTCGCGCGGGAAGTTCGGGTCACGATGGAGCTGCTCCTCGATTTCTCGCAGGATGCGCTGTTCTTCTTCGGAGAGCGGCATGTGGACTCCTCAGGGGGCCGTGTGGGCATTCTTCCATGTCGGTGTCTCGATGACAACGCGGACGTCCCCCGCGAGAGTGAACATCGTCTCCCTCGGCCAGAACCATGCCATTCAGGCGTGATCGGGGCCCCATTGCTGTCGACCCGGCCGGACGACGACGAGGCCATCGGCGGTGACGGAGCTGGCAGGACCGATCGCCGTGTTGCCGAACCGTTCGCGGATCGCATCGATGGTCTCCGACGCAGCCACCCACTCACTCGCCGTCGACGGTTCGCCCGCCAACAGATCGTCGAGCGAGAGTTGCTCCGCAGGAGCGCCGAAGCCACTGACGCTGATGCCGAGCAGCCGCACGCCTGGCGCAACGTCGATGAGCCGCAGCATCGGTTCGGCTGCGGCGACGATGGCCTGCGCGGTCACGACCGGCGCAGGAAGCGTGTGCGCGCGGGTGATCGTGGTGAAGTCGCCGAATCGGACCTTGAGCGTGACGGTGCGAGCACCCGTTCCGGTGGCGCGAAGACGCGACGCGACGCCGTCGGCGAGGCGAACCGCTTCGCGCACCAGCTCGTCGTGGCTGTGCTTGTCGTGGGCAAAGGTCTCTTCATGGCTGATCGACTTCGCGTCGCGCTCGGTCTCCACCGGACGCGTGTCTCGCGCCCAGGCCAGGTCGTGGAGGTGACAGCCGTGTGCTTGCCCCACGGCCGCGACGAGCGTTGCGAGATCGAGCGCCGCGAGGTCGCCGACCGTGTGGACACCGAATCGTTCGAGGCGCTCGAGCGTTGCCGGACCGACACCCCACAGCGCGCCGACCGGCAGCGGGTGGAGGAACGCCAACTCGTCGCCGGGCGCCACCAGCACGATGCCGGCCCCGGGTCGGACCCCCGCGTCGGTGATGACGGGCTTGGCCCGCTTCGACGCGAGCTTGGCGATGAACTTGTTGGTGCCGCCGCCCACGGAACAGACGAGGTCGAGCTCATCGGCCACGCGTGCGCGAATCCGCTGCGAGATCACCTCGGCCGAACCGAAGAGGCGGAGCGCACCGGTGACATCGAGGAACGCCTCGTCGAGGGCAAGTGGTTCGAAGATCGGCGTGACGTCGCGGAAGATGTCGTGCACCTGACGGCTGACCTGCGCGTACAGGTCATGGTCGCCGGGGAGGAACACGGCGTGCGGGCACAGCCGCCGCGCACGGGCCGACGGCATCGCGGAGAACACGCCGTAGCGGCGCGCCTCGTACGACGCAGCCGCCACCACGCCGCGCCTGCCGGTGCCGCCCACGACGACCGGCTTGCCGTGGAGGTCGGGACGACGACGAAGCTCGACGCTCACGTAGAACGCGTCCATGTCGACGTGCAGGATCGTCCTCATTCGACGCGCTGCACGCGCAAGTCCCGACGATCGGTGCCGTCGACGAGGAACCGGAAGTCGGGAACGTGGTCGTGCCCGCCGACCGGGACCGCATCGATCCAGTGCCCGATCGGGATGTGAATCCACTGCGGGCTGGCGGCCAGGAGACCGGGCACGTCCGGCAGTGGCACGACGCTGCACTGCTCGACGATGCCGTCGGGGTCGACGAAGTCGAACTCGGATGGCACACCGCCATCCACCTCGACCTCCCACGCCTCCACGCGCATGATCCACTCCAGCCCGGGCGCCTCGACCTCGACCCGGTACGCACATCGAACCAGTCGGTCGACGACAAGACCGGTTTCCTCGATGACCTCGCGGACCAACCCGTCGGTGATCGACTCACCTTCGTCGATCACCCCTCCCGGCGGTGTCCACTCGATGCTCGAATCGCGTCGGCGATTGGCGACCAGCACCAGGCTGTCGCCATGGCGGATGAGGGCACCGCCGACCGTCCACTCCCGCACGGCGGTCAGCCGCCCTGCTTGCGCCGCCGCCGACGACCGCCGAAGTCGGCGACCCACAGCCGCAACACGAGGCCGAGCGCCTCACTCACGATCGAGCCGCTCATCTTCGACTCGCCCTCGGTGCGATCGGGGAAGGTGATCGGGAACTCGACCACCTTGCCGCCGAGACGCACCAGCCGGTATGTCATCTCGATCTGGAACCCGTAGCCGTCAGCCACCACGGAGTCGAACTCCATCCGCTCGAGGGCCGTGCTGCGGTAGGCGCGGTAGCCCGCAGTCACGTCGTTGACTGCGAGGCCGAGCACCCCGGCGGCGTACCGATTCCCCCACCGGGAGAGCCACCGGCGTCGCCGTGGCCAGTTGAGGGTGATCCCACCGGGCACGTATCGACTCCCGATCGCCAGGTCGGCACCGTGTTCCACCACGGACACCAACGCGGGGAGCATGGTCGGGTCGTGCGACAGGTCGGCATCCATCTGCACGCAGATCTCGGCGCCGCGGCCGATCGCGACGCGCAGCCCGGCACGGTACGCGGCGCCCAGGCCATCCTTCGTGGCCCGACGAACCACCTCGATCGAACCGAGCTCGTCGGCCAGCGCCGCCGCCAGTTCGGCCGTGCCGTCCGGGCTGCCGTCGTCGATGACGAGAACCTCGGCGAATGGGAGCTCCTTGCGCACGGCGCGCAGCAACGTCTCGATGTTGTCGGCCTCGTTGTATGTCGGGACGACCACAGCAACGCGCATGTCGGGCAGGCTAGTGGAGTGGCCTGGCCCTAGATTGGCGAGGTGCCTCCCGTCGATCAGCGACCGTTGTCAGCGCTCCCGTCACCGGCCGCACGGGCCGCGGCCTTCGCGGCGATCTGCCTCGGTGGTCTCGTCGGCGGGCTGATCGGATATCTGCTCGTCGACATCCAGTGTGAGGGCAACTGTGCGGTGCCGCTCGGCATCGGCGCGTTCGTCGGAGCCGTCTCCGCTGCCGTCGGGATGAGCATCGTGGCCGTGCTCGTGCTGCGAGCCGTCGGCGAGTGGCGTGAAGTCGAGCAGCGCGACCGCAGCATTCGACGATGAGCAATACGCAGCAGCGGCTCGCCGACGATCTCGTCGGGCTCGCGGCGAACCTTGCACGCCAGGCCGGCACCATGGTTGCCACCGGGCGCGCCGACGGCATCGTTGCCACCGCCAAGTCGTCGGCCACCGACATGGTCACCCAGTTCGACCACGAGTCGGAGCTGTTGATCACCACGCGGCTTCGCGCCGAGCGACCCGACGACGGGTTACTCGGCGAAGAAGGGGCCGCGGTCGTGGGCACCAGCGGCATCGAGTGGTTGATCGACCCCATCGACGGCACCACGAACTTCCTCTACGACCTGCCCAGTTGGGCAGTGTCGATTGCGGCCCTCGACAGCGTCGGCGCACTCGCCGGCGCGGTGTACGTTCCGGCGCTCGACGAGTTGTTCACCGCCACACGTGGCGGTGGCGCATGGCTGAACGGTGAGCGGATTCGCTGCGGCGACGTCGCCGACCCCGCCGTTGCGCTCACGGCCACGGGCTTCGGGTATCTGGCCGAGCGCCGCGCGCAGCAGGGCGCGCGTGTCGCACGCCTCCTCCCCCAGGTGCGCGACATCCGTCGCCTGGGTGCCGCCTCGGTCGATCTCTGCTACGTCGCTGCGGGCCGGCTCGATGCGTACTTCGAGGAGGGTCTCGGGGCGTGGGACTTCGCAGCCGGCGCGTTGATCGCCCGCGAGGCTGGGTGCCGAACCGGTGATTTCGACGGTGGTCCCGCCTCGTCGAGCAGTCTGCTCGCGGCGAATCCGACACTCTTCGAGCCGATGCGCGCGCTGATCGTCGCCGCCTCGGCCGCTCCACCTGGCATCATGTGACCCGTGGGTACCCGGATCCTGGCAGTTGAGGACGACGAGCGCATCCGTGCGGCGGTGAAGCTCGCCCTCGAGGACGAGGGCTGGACCGTCGACGAGGCGGGCAGCGGCGAAGAGGCGATCGAACTCTTTGCACGCGCCCAGCCCGACGTCGTCCTCATCGACATCATGCTCCCGGGCATCGATGGTTTCGAGCTCTGCCGCACGCTGCGTCGCACGAGCGCGGTGCCGATCGTGATGGTGACCGCCCGCGCCGACACCCATGACGTGGTCGCCGGCCTCGAAGCCGGAGCCGACGACTACCTCACCAAGCCGTTCGCCCCGAAGGAGTTGTCGGCACGCATTCGTGCGCTGCTCCGGCGCATCCGGCCGATCGTGCCAGGCCACGCGAAGCTCGTTTTCGGCAACCTCGAGATCGTCCCCGAGGAAGGCAAGGTGCTGCGCGAGGGAACCGAGTTGCACCTCACCAAGACCGAGTTCCGTCTGCTGTGCGAGCTCGCTCAGAACCCCGGCCGAGTGTTCAGTCGAGAAAGCTTGCTCGACAAGGTCTGGGGCTACGACTACTTCGGTGACGGGCGCCTCGTCGACGTCCACGTCCGACGCTTGCGCACCAAGGTCGAGGTCGACCCGGCCAACCCGCGCCACGTCGTCACCGTGCGTGGCCTCGGCTACCGACTCCAGTCGTGACCGACGCTGCCAGCAGCATCTCGACTGACGACGGCGACCCGTCCCGGATCGACCTGATCCGCGAGCAGGCAGGTCGCCTGCGGCCCAGTCGGCTCGGACTGCGCACGCGTGTGTTGCTGATGTTCTCGTTCGGTTCGCTGGTGCTCGCCGTGTTCCTCGCGGGCGCCGCCTACAGCTTCACGCGCAGCAGCCTCGTCGCGCAGCGAGATCGCGTGGGCGTGTCGGAAGCGCAACGCAACGCCAGCATCGTCAGCGTGCCGCTCAGCGAAGACCCGCCCGATGTGGCGCGAGCGCTGCGGCAGCTCAACGACCAGGGGATCGAGCGTGTTGCCGTCAACATCGGCGGAGCGTGGGAGACCGGCTCGAGCCAGTTCAGCGAGCAGGACATCCCTCCCGCGCTCGTCCGCCGAGTCGTCGACGACCGAGTCGGTGCGCGTATGACGGTACGCGTTCGCAACGAGCCGCTGCTGATCGTGGGGATCCCGCTCACCACGAGCGACGGGAGCTACTTCGAAGCGATCAGCGTGAGCGACGTCGACGACACGCTCAGCAGCGTCGCGTTGTCGCTCTTCTTCGGCGCAATCATCACGTCACTGTTCGGCGTCGTGATCGGATGGTTCGTCGCCGGTCGGGCGGTGCGCCCTCTTGCCGAAGCGGCGCAAGCGGCCCAAGCCATCGCCGGCGGCCGGCTCGACACGCGACTCGAAGCCACCGACGACCAAGACCTCCGCATGCTCGCCAACTCGTTCAACGACATGGCGAGCGCGTTGCAAGCGCGCGTCGAGCGCGACGCCCGGTTCGCGAGCGACGTGAGCCACGAGCTCCGGTCGCCACTGATGACCCTCGCCGCCAGCGTGGAGGTAATGCAGGCACGCCGCGACGAAATGCCCGAACGCGCGCAGACCGCCCTCGACCTGTTGGTGAGCGACGTCGCTCGGTTCCAGGGTCTGGTCGAGGACCTGCTCGAGATCTCCCGGTTCGACGCAGGCGCGATCCGACTGAACCGTGACGACCTGCTCGTCGCCGAACTGGTCCGCCAGGCCGTCGCGGTGAGCAGCATGCCGGCGACCCCGGTGCAGGTGAGCGACCGCGCCGAGCGGCTCGTGATGCGCGGCGATCGCCGTCGTCTGGCCAGGGTGGTCGCCAACCTCATCGACAACGCCCGCCTGCACGGCGGTGGCGAGGTGGAGGTGTTCGTGGCCGAAGCCGACAACGAAGGCGAGCCGCTTGGACACGTCTGGATCGCCGTCGAAGACCATGGCCTCGGGGTTCCCGAGGAGGAGCGCGAGCTGATCTTCGAGCGGTTCGCACGCGGCGCCGTGGCGGGTCGTCGGTCGAGCTCCGACGGCGCTGGCCTCGGACTCGCGCTCGTCGACGAGCACATCAAGTTGCACGGCGG
>JBMOFX010000085.1:0-10085 GCA_049318665.1 Ilumatobacteraceae bacterium
GGTTCACCTATCTCGTCACCGGCACGCGCATCGTCGGCCGCGACGACTACGACTTGGTCATCCCGACCGTCGACCCCACGATCGCGACGCTCACGATCACCTCGTGTCATCCGCGGTTCAGTACCCGCCAGCGGATCGTGGTGACGAGCCTCCTCGACCCGACGGCATCCAACGTCGCGCAGGCACCGCCACCCACCACGACCCCCACCACGGTCCCCGTCAGCACGGTCCCCGGCGACACGGTCCCCGACAGCACCGTCGCCACCGGTGGGGAACCTCCCGTCGTGGCACCGCCGGTCGTCGATGCCCCGGCAGGTACGCAGGTGTTCGAGAACCGATGGTTCTCCGACAAGAGCGCCTTCTGGCCGGTCGCGCTCTGGGGGCTCGTCCTGTCGATCATCGCCATCGGTGCCTGGCAACTCAGCCGGCGAACCGGCCGAAACCTGATCGGCTTCACCGCCGGTGTCGTGCCGTTCGTGATCGTCCTCTACTTCTTCTTCGAGAACGTCAGCCGGCTCCTCCCGCCCAACCTCTGAGCCGGTCGGGTCACCGGCCCCGGAAGGTGGGGCGGCGCTTCTCGAGGAACGCCTGCCGACCCTCTTCGGCGTCGTCGCTCGCCCACGCCCCCGCGCGGAGGGTCTCGAACACCTCGTCGTCACCTGAGGACGGCACCGGCGTCTCGAGCGCGGTCTTGTGCGCGGCGATCGTGATCGGGGCGAGTCTGGCGATCTGGTCGGCCCAGGCAAGTGCGTCGTCGAGACCGCCGAGGCGGTGGACGCCACCGCTGTGATGCAGCCGCTCGGCCGTGTAGGTCTGGGCGGTGAGCAGCATCGACCGGGCGATCGACGGTCCCAGTTCTTGCGACGCTCGGTCGATGGTCCAGCGATCGACGGCCAGGCCGAGCTTGGCAGCAGGGATGCCGAACTCACTGGTGGGTGTGGCGACGCGTACGTCGCAGGCAATCGCCAACTGCGTGCCGGCCCCGAGTGCGGGACCGTCGACGGCAGCCATCGTGACGAAGGGCAACGCGGTGAACCCGCGCAGCGCCCGCACCAGCGCATCGACGAACACGCCGCTGTCGACACCGGTGAGATCGGCGCCGGAACAGAACGCTGGCGCTGCACCAGTGAGCACCAGCACCCGTGCATCGCCGTCACGGGCCGCTGCCTCCGCATCGGCCAGCGCCTCGAGCGATGCGAGATCCACCGCGTTCCGCCGCTCTGGGCGATCGATGGTGACGACGACAACCCGATCACGCCACTCCACACGTACCATGGCCCGACTGTATGTCCACCTCGCCGTCCGCCCCACACCCCGACCCCGTGCGAGCCCGCCGAGCACGGATCGCGAGCTGGACGCGGCGGGCGAATCGTGCCGGCTACCTGCTGTTCGCCATCGCGATCGTGCTGTTCGTGGTCGCGTTCGTCGGAGGGTTCACCTCCACGATGTCAACGCTGATCATCACCTCGATGGTGATCGGCTCGATCCTGCTCGCACCGGCCATCGTCCTCGGCTACGCCGTGAAGGCCGCCGAACGCGACGATCGCGAGCGCGGGCTCTGACCGGTACTCTCGGTCACCGTATGAACACCCGCCTTCCCGCCGGGGCACGACGCGAACAGATCCTCGACGTCGCAGTCACGGTGTTCGCGCACAGGGGCTACCACGCAACATCGATGAACGACGTGGCCGACGCGGCCGGTGTCACCAAGCCCGTGCTTTACCAGCACTTCGACTCGAAGCAAGACCTGTACCTCGCCCTCATCGACGACGTCGGGCAACGGATGATCACGAGCATCCAGAAGGCCACGCTCGGCGCCAGCTCCGGTAAATCGCAGACCGAGCTCGGCTTCCAGGCCTACTTCCGCTGGGTCGCACAAGACCACGACGCGTTCCTGCTGCTGTTCTCCACCCAGGCCAACCGAGATGCCGTCGCCACGAAGGCGATCCGGACGATCACCTCGGAAGCCGCGTCGGCGATCGCACCGCTCATCGCCGTCGAGATCGACCACGAGAAGCAGCGCACCATCGCACACGGCCTCGTCGGGCTCGCGGAGGGCGTGTCGCGTCGCCTGGTGGAACGGGGTGAGGATTTCGACCCCGACGAGCTCGGCCGTCTCGTGGCGAACCTCGCGTGGGCCGGGCTGCGCGCCATCGGGCCAACCAGCTGACCGGGCTGACCGGCTCAGGCGCGGAACGCCATCCCGCGATAGCTGTGGGTGAAGCCAACACGTTCGAGGAGCTGTCCGATCGGTGACTTCGGGTCGATGACCTCACCGTCGACCTTGCGCACCTCGATGCTGCGACCTCGCCCGTCCTTCACCTGCGCGGCGAGCGCGTCGACCCACGCCCGCTCGAGCGGAGCACCGGGGAACGTGACCAGGTGGTGCGATCGTCGATCGAACCACACCAGCGGGACACCCTGGTGGAGCACCACGATGGCACCCGCGCTGCGCGCCGGCCGTCCGGACGACACCGGCCACGCGAGCGCCGCACCGTAGGGCTGCGCCGGATCGGTGGCCGCGAGCACCACCGGGGCGGGCACGGCTTCCGGGTGGAGTTCGGCATCGACCGGCTCGCGCGTGTTGCGCAGCCGATCGACCGCGCCGGGCACGCTGAACTGCGCCGCACCGAGGCCCGCGACGAAGTAGCCGCGCCGAGTTTGGCCGCGTTCTTCGAGCACCTTCAGCACGCCGTAGACCCCGGCATAGCCGCCCACGACGTTCTCGGCGAGCACGGCTTCGCGCGTGACGACGCCGAATCGCTCGAGCATCTGCAACGCCGCCGCGTGGGCAGCAACGGTGGCGGTAGGCACCGGCAACAGGAGTGGCGCGACCAGGCTCCAGCGACCGCCACCAGCCGGCGGACCGATCCGCGTGAGCCTGCCGGGCCGAGGGCGCGACTTGGCCGCAGGGCGAGCGCCGCCGCCCTTGGTCTTCGCACCGCCGAGCACGGCGCGCAACGGCGCCAGCGTGTCATTGGTGACCTCGCCGGCCCACACCAGATCCCACAGGGCGGCCAGCGTCTCGGCCTCGGTGGCGCTCGGCGCGGCGGCGCGCAGTTGCGGCCAGAAGCTCGCACCACGCTCGGCGAGCAGCGTTCGGATCGCGTCGTGCACCGGGCCGTCGGGGTGCTCGGGCGGCTCGATTGATGGCGCGAGCAACGGCAGCTGGTCGGCGAAGAAGAGGCGGATGCGGCCATCGCCCGACCCGATCGAGCCGGCACCGATCCAGACGATCTCGCCTGCCGTGCAGAGCTCGTCGAGATCGGTGGCGCGATAGCCGCGCACCCGCAACGGCAGCACGTCGGTCTCGAGCGAACTGGCAACGAGTGGCGCACCCTGGACGAGGCCGAGTGCCTCCACCAGCGCCTCGAGCCCGCTGCGTTCGGCCGGGATGCCGTGCCACTGGGTGAGGAAGCGGGCGTAGGCGTCGGCCTCGACGGGTTCGACCTCGCGCCGCAGCGCCGCGAGCGACCGACGTCGGAGCTGGCGGAGCACGTCGACGTCGCACCACTCGCGGCTCACACCGCCGGGGCGGAACTCGCCACGCACCAGCCGCTCCTCGGCTTCGAGTGCAGTCAACGCGCCAACCACCCGAGCGCCCGGAATGCCGAACCGCCGTGCGACGTCGTCGGACACGAACGGCGCGTGTGTGCGTGCGTAACGCGCCACGAGCGATTCGAGCGGGAGCGGCACCGGCTCGGTGAACGCACGCGGCAGACCGAGCGGCAGCGCGCAGCCGAGTGCGTCGCGATAGCGCGCCGCGTCTTCGGCGGCGATGAACCGCTGCTCTCCGGCCACGCCGACCTCGGTGGCCCGTCGTTCCTGCACCAAGGCGGTCAGCCACTCGCCGGCGTCACCCTCGCAGCGGAGATCGGCCTCCGCAGCGGTGAGGTCACCGACCTTGCGGAGCACGTCGTGTAACTCGTCGGCGCTGCGGGCCCGACGACCCTCGCTGAGGCACTGCAGTTCGAGCTCGAGGTCGGCGAGCACACCGGGGTCGAGGAGCTCGCGGAGCTCTTCGGCGCCGAGCAGATCGCGCAGTAGGTCGCGGTCGAGTGCCAGCGCGGCGGCACGACGCTCGGCGAGCGGGGCATCGCCTTCGTACATGTACGCCGCGATCCAGTTGAACAGCAGGCTCTGCGCGAACGGCGACGCCTTCGCGGTGTCGACGCTGACCACTCGCACCGCCCGGCTGCGCACCTGGCCCAGCACCTCGCGCAGCGCGGGCAGGTCGAACACGTCTTGCACGCACTCGCGCGACGTCTCGAGCAGGATCGGGAATGTCGGGTAGCGAGCCGCCACGGCGAGCAGGTCGGCCGCACGCTGACGTTGCTGCCACAGCGGGGTGCGCCGGTCGGGTCGGCGACGCGGCAGCAGGAGGGCCCGCGCCGCGCACTCGCGGAAGCGGGCAGCGAACAGCGACGTCTGCGGCAACGACGACAGCACCAACTCATCGATCTCGTCCGAGTCGATGATGAGCTCGTCGATCGGGAGCTCGTCGGCCGACTCGGGCAGTCGGAGCACGATGCCATCGTCGGCCCACATCGTCTCGACCGGCATGTCGTACCGGTCCATCAGCCGACGCTCGATCGCCATCGCCCACGGCGCGTGCACGGGCGTGCCGAACGGGCTGAGGATGCAGATCCGCCAGTCGCCGATCTCGTCACGGAATCGTTCGACCACCACGGTGCGATCGTCGGGCACTACGCCGGTGGCATCAGCCTGTTCGTGCAGGTAGGTGACGACGTTGGTGGCCGCGAACGCGTCGAGGCGGAACTCGTCCATCAGGCGGGCCACGGCCGCGTCGTCGTCGACCCCGCGGATCTGGCGTTGGAACTCGCCGAGCGCTCGGCCGAGCTCGAGCGGGCGCCCCGGACGGTCGCCGTGCCAGAACGGCATCTTCCCCGGTTGACCCGGTGCGGGTGTGACCGTGACCCGCTCGAACGTGATGTCCTCGATCCGCCAGGTGGATGCCCCGAGCACGAACGTCTCGCCCGGGCGGCTCTCGTAGACCATCTCCTCGTCGAGCTCACCCACCCGGGTGCCGTCGGGCAGGAACACGCCGAACAGACCACGATCGGGGATCGTGCCCCCCGAGGTGACCGCAAGGCGACGAGCACCGTCGCGCGCCCGCAACACGTCGTTCACTCGGTCCCACACCAGGCGCGGACGGAGCTCGCTGAACTCCTCGCTCGGGTACCGGCCGCTCAACAGGTCGAGCACGTTGACGAGCAGCTCGTCGCTCAGGTCGTGGAACGACGCGCACCGACGAACGAGTGCGGCGAGTTCGCTGACCGGCGTGTCGCCGGAGATCGCCACATGGGCGACGATCTGCTGGGCGAGCACATCGAGCGGGTTACGCAGGAAGTGCATCGACTCGATGAGTCCGTCGATCATGCGCCGAGTGACGACGGCGGCTTCGAGCAGATCACCGCGGTGCTTCGGGTAGAGCGTGCCCTTACTCGGCTCGCCGACCGAGTGCCCGGCGCGACCAATGCGCTGCAGGCCCCGGCTCACCGCACCCGGCGACTCGACCTGGATGACGAGATCGACGGCACCCATGTCGATGCCGAGTTCGAGGCTCGACGTGGCGACGATGCCGCGCAGTACCCCGCGCTTGAGCTCGTCTTCGATGACGACGCGTTGCTCACGCGCGAGCGAGCCATGGTGCGCCTTCACCAGATCGGGGCGGCGCTCGCCGTCGTCGGCTGGCCCGGACTGCTCGTCGTACAGCTCGTTGAGCTTGGCGGCGAGCCGCTCGGCCTGGCGGCGGGCGTTGGTGAAGATGATCGTGGTGCGGTGTTCGAGAACCTGTTGCAGGATGCGCGGGTAGATGCTCGGCCAGATGCTGCCGCGCTGCGGAGCGGCCGCGCCCTGCGGGCCGCTGCGGATCTCCACGGGCGGCGCAGTCTGGAGGTCGCCCATGTCTTCCACCGGCACCACGACGTCGACCTCGAGCGGCTTGCGGATGCCGGCATCGATGATCGCGACGGGTCGCAACGAACCGTCGGCGGCGTGGCCACCGAGGAAGTGGGCGACCTCTTCGAGCGGACGCTGCGTGGCCGACAGCCCGATCCGCTGCGGTGGTGCGACCGTGATCTCCTCCAACCGTTCGAGCGACATCATCAGGTGCGCACCGCGCTTCGTGGGTGCGAGCGCGTGGATCTCGTCGATGATGACGGTGTCGACGTTGACGAGCGTGTCGCGCGCCGACGACGTGAGCATCAGGTAGAGGCTCTCGGGCGTGGTGATGAGCAGGTCGGGTGGTCGACGGATGAGACCCTGGCGATCCTTTGCCGAGGTGTCGCCCGTGCGCATCGCCACCACGGGTTCGACGAACGGCACACCAAGACGCTCGGCAGCCAACCCGATGCCCATCAGCGGCGAGCGGAGGTTCTTCTCGACGTCGAACGCGAGGGCACGCAGCGGCGAGATGTAGAGCACGCGAGTGCGCTGCTTGGGAGGCGGGCCGTCGGTGGTGGTGAGCCGGTCGATGGACGCGAGGAACGCCGCGAGGGTCTTGCCGGAACCCGTCGGCGCGCAAATGAGCGTGTGCTCACCATCGATGATCCGAGGCCAGCCGAGCACCTGGGGTGGTGTCGGCTCGGGGAACGCCGACGCAAACCACGCCGCGACGGCCGGCGAGAACCGGTCGAGCACGGGATGATGCGCCATCCACCCAGGCTACGGCCGGGGTGTCACATGGCTAGCTGCAGTCAGACGCCCGCGAGCGCGGCGGCGGCTTGCACGCTGAGCTCCGGCAGGAGGCCCTCGACGGCATCGAGCACCAGCTGCCGCGCATCGTTCGGCACGTCGGCGGCGGCGAGCGGCAAGCGGTGCGAGCCCTCGGTCACCTCGTCGAGCACGAGCGCGGCGAGGAATCGATCTCCCTCGTCGCCGTAGCCGTTCTCGACGAGTTGGACGAGCGGATCGTTGTGCAGCATGCCGGCGTCGAGGAGGAGCATGCGTGCCTCCATCGCAGCCATGAACCCGCCGCGGGGGCTTGCCGTCTCGAGGTAGGCCACGAGTGCGGGATGCGCCCCGAAGCGCTCCCAGAGTGTCGACACGATGGCGAAGCCACCGACACCGGACCCAGCGGCGAGCGCAGCGACGGCGGTGTTGAGGTCGTCGATGCGCGTGTCGTCGATGATCGCCGCTGCGCCCGCCAGGTGACCTGCCTCGAGCGTCATCGCAGCACACTGCCACGCCCACTTCGAGTCGTGGGGCCGGCGGATGAGGGCCAGCTCGTCGGACGCTGCTTCGAGTTGGCCGACGCCAGCGCGCATGTACGCGCGAGCGCTGGCGATCTCTGCCTCCGTCACGGCGACGAAGTAGAAGTCGACGGAGGTGAGTTGGTCGAGGAGGGCAAGCGCCTCGTCGGGAGGGCGAACTGCGACGAGCACCCAGCGAGCCGCATCCGACGCCGCGCCACCGTGTGCCAGCACCGGCGCCAAGATCTCCTCGGCAACCTCACGGCCCATGATCGGCGCGGCCTTCAGGCCCCACAGCAGGCGGGCGAGGTTGCGCACATCGGGCCCGGGAGCGATCTCTGCTGCCTCCTGCAGATACGGGAAGGCCTCCTGCTCAGAGCCAGCGGCGCTCAGCGCGCGGCCGAGCTCGAACAGTGCCAGCGAACGACGAGCGGGGTCCTCGGTTTCGTCGAGACGCTTCCGAGCCAACTCGACATTTCGTTGCACGCGGTCGGCCTGGTCGCCGACGTAGCCCGTGTGGCGGATCCAGACCTGATCGGCGGTGAAATCGGTCGGCTCGCTCCCGTCCGGCAGCTTCGGCACCTCGTGCACCCGGTTCACGTAGCGGAAGCTGCGTGGGAACAACCGCCGGCTGCGGATCGGGGTGTCGGTCTCCCCGGTGGCCGCGCTCACCAGGTTGCGAACCGTGAGCATCACGGCGTGGTGCCGATCGAGCTTTGGCAGGAGCGATCGCATCGCAGCCGCGCTGGCCGCGTCGGCCACGAGCTCATCGTCACCGTCGAGGATCAGCACCCAGTCGCCGCGCACCATGGCGATCGCTTCGTTGCGGGCGCGAGAGAAATCGCTGTCCCAGTAGCCGCAGCGCACGACCGCGCCAGCCGCCTTGGCGAGCGCAACCGTGTCGTCGTCGGAGCCGGTGTCGTACACCACGACCTCGTCGACCAGTCGACGCGCCAGGTTGATCGCGTTCGTGATCCGCGGTGCCTCGTTCTTCACGATCATCGCCAGCGTGACGAGTGGCACCTCGCGGTGATGGCACCACACCGACGGCAACAGCGTGACCAGATCGAAGGCGGGGTCCGCGATGTCACTGATGCGCCGGGGGGCAGCGCGCAGCGACGACGCATCAGCGACCGCGAACACGGCAGGCAACGGGAGCGTCGGGTCATCGAGCCGCTGAGCGGGCAACCCGGCGATGCTGGCAACGTGGTGGTCGAGCTCTTCGCGGCGGGCGTTCCCACTCGGCGGCTCCAGCCCACACAGGGGCCACGGGCCGGCGTTCGAACCGGGCACGGCGAGGACCGCTCCGTCGTGGAGGGCCTGCGTGAGCGCGGCGATCCCATGGGTGGACAGATGGACGAGCCGGCGGGCATCGATGCAGATGGCCGGTCCGATCGGGAGGTCGTCCCAGCCGGACGACTCGACCACGCTGAGCCCGCCCAGCACGGGGCGGACACCGCGTCGTGCTGCCTTGGTTCCCACCAGCAGGACGGGGAGCCGTCGGAGATGTGGCCCGTCCTGGGCGCTGTGCTGGACATCCGTGTCGATCTGCATCTGGCACTCCTTTTGCAGTGATCGTTCGTCACGGTGCCGAACTGTCAAGCAGGCAGCAGACTGAATGCCCCCATGCCGCCGCCGAGCCTCCCGCCGAACGAGACCCCCCACGAGCGCGCCACGGTTCGGTTGCGTCCCTGGCAGCGTGCGGCGTTCGACCTGTTCCGCGAGCACGACGGCATCGATTTCCTGGCCGTTGCCACCCCGGGCGCCGGCAAGACCACGTTTGCGCTCACCTGCGCCCGCGCCGCGCTCGCCGAGCAGCGGCGCCGTCTCGTCGTCGTCGCGCCCACCAGCCACTTGAAGATGCAGTGGGCGCTTGCCGCGCACCGGCTGGGCCTCGAACTCGACCCCGAGTGGACGCCGACCGGCGGCATCGCGGCCGACGTCCACGGCATCGTCACCACCTACCAGCACATCGCGACGCCGGGTGTGGCGAAGGCGTTGAAGGGTGTGGCACACGACGCGTTCGTGATTCTCGACGAGGTGCACCACGCCGGCGACGAGCGAGCGTGGGGGGATTCCGTTCGTCTCGCGTTCTCAGGCGCTCATCGCCGCCTCTGCCTGAGCGGTACGCCGTTCCGGAGCGACACCGCGTCGATCCCCTTCGTCGACTATCAGGCAACGGCCGAGGGCGACATGGCGACCAGCCAGTACACCTACGGCTACGCCGACGCGCTGCGCGACGGTGGGGTGGTCCGGCCCGTGTACTTCCCCCGGTTCGACGGGCTGATGGAGTGGAACGCTCCCGACGGCAGCGTCATCAGCGCCAGCTTCCACGACGAACTGGCACGCGACCAGATGTCGCAACGGTTGCGGGCGGCGCTGAGCCTCGACGGCGACTGGCTCCCGGCGGTGCTCCGCCAGGCCCACGAGCGGCTGATGACGATCAGGACGATGCCCGACGGGCAACCTGACGCCGGCGGTCTCGTGATCGCGATCGACCAGGACCACGCCCGCGGGATCGCCCGACTCATCCGCAGCAACCTCGGCGCCAGCGCAGAGGTAGTCGTGAGCGACGACCCGAATGCGTCCGGGTTGATCAGCGCCTTCACCAACGGCGATGCGCCGTGGCTGGTGGCGGTCCGGATGGTGAGCGAGGGGGTCGACATCCCGAGGTTGCGGGTCGGTGTGTTCGCCACCACGACCTCGACCGAGCTGTTCTTCCGGCAAGCCGTCGGCCGGTTCGTCCGCTGGCAGCCTGCCCGGGGCGTGCAGAAGGCGTACGTGTTCCTGCCGGACGACCCGCGCCTGCGCACCCACGCGTTCCAGATCGCCGAGGCCCGCCGCCACGTGCTGAAGCCGCCCGCCGATCGC
>JBMOFX010000086.1:0-10078 GCA_049318665.1 Ilumatobacteraceae bacterium
GCTCGCTGAGCGGATGGTCGTGAGCGGCCGTGTGCTCTACGGCGAGCGAATCCGCGATGCGCTCATCCGCCACCTCGAAAAGGACCTCGGCCCCGTGGCGTTGCCGCAAGTGCCGCCCTGCCCTGCCCCGTTCAGCGTGATCGAGTACTTCCCCGACCCCGACATCAGCGGCTTTCACGACCCGCGGCACCACGCCGTGAGCCTCGCCTATGTCGTCCCCGTCGCCGGTGACTGCACGCCGACGCAGCAGGCCCTCGAGTTGACATGGCTCACCCCGGCTGAGGCCGTGAGCCCCGCGATGCGCCAGGCGATGACGGGCGGACAGGATCGTCTGCTCCGACTCGCGCTCGCCCACGTCGGCGCCCTGCCCTGACCGCCTGACAGCGTCTGCACGCCCGTCGTCACGGACGGCGCGAAAGTGGTAAGGATTCGGCAGATCACTCCAGATCGTCGGCCGTCGTGGCGATACCGACACCGATGCGAACACGAATGCTCCCCGCCCTCATCGGGGCCGTGGTGGATGCCACGCCGGTGACGGCACCAATCTGACGACCATGTTGGCTACCCTGCCCATCGTGGCTCCGGCACCGCGAGCGAGCTCGCCATTCACCGCCGCCCGAGTACTCCTCGTGGCAGGCAAGGGCGGCGTGGGTTCCACCACGGTCGCTGCGGGCATCGCACTGCTCGCCGCCCGCGCCGGTGCCGACGTACTGCTCATCGCGGTCGACGGCAAGCCCGGCCTCGGCCCGCTGTTGGGTGGCACACCGCTCGGCCCCACCGAACAGGTCCTCCGTGTGACCGGCGGCTCGGGACGGGTGCGCGGTCGGACGATCCCACCCGAGCAGGCATTCAGCGACTACCTCGACCTCAAGGGGATGGGCGGCGTGATCCGCAAAGCGGTGTCGGCGGTGTCGCTCGACGTCGTGGCGGCCTCCACGCCGGGTCTCGAGCATCTCCTGGTGTTGGGGAAGGTGAAGGAACTCGAGCGCACGAAGGCGGCCGACCTGATCATCGTCGACTCGCCACCGGCCGGGCACGCCGCACCGTTCCTGCGCGCCGCGCAAGCCATGCAGGATGTGGTTGCGAGCGGCCCGGTCCGCCAGCAGGCCGACGAGGTGACGGCGATGCTCGCCGATCCCTCACGCGCTCGCGCAACGCTCGTCACCCTCGCCGAGGAGACACCCGTCAACGAGGTGGTCGAGTTGGCCCACGACGTCGACCGGATCGGCCTCGAGCTCACCCCCCTCGTCATCAACGCGTGCTGGCCAGACCGGCCGGGGCTGTCGCTCAGCGTCACCGCCGCGGCTCGCGACAGCGACATCACCTTGCCTGCGGCCGTGCGCTCTGCGCTGGTGTCATCGAGCAGGTTCGGCGCAGCGCGACTCGACGTGCAGCGCGAACAGATCGCACGGCTGGGCGCAGCGCTGCCCGGCTCGCACGTCGTACTGCCGAGGCTGGCCACCCCGCGCCTCGGTCCCGAGGATCTCGAGTTGCTCGCCGACGCCCTCGAGTTCAGCCCGGTGTTCGCGTGACGGTGCTCGCGTGACGGTGCTCGTCACCGGGCTCGGAGCGGTGCTCGCCGAGGCCGAACTCCTCGTCACCTGCGGACCCGGCGGTGTTGGCAAGACCACCACCGCTGCGGCACTCGGCCTTGCCGCGGCACGCTCGGGGCGGCACGTGTGCGTGATGACCGTCGACCCAGCGCGACGACTCGCCGACGCACTGGGGGTCGATGCGACAGCGGGCAACGTGCCCCACCTCGTCGAAGGAGCAGTGACCGGACCGGCCAGCAAGCGCGGCTCGTTCTCCGCGCTCATGCTCGATGCCGAGGCAACGTTCGATCAGCTCGTCATCGACCGCGCTGGCGATGCAGCGCCTGCGTTGCTCGGCAACCGCATCTACCGCAGCATCGCCGGTTCGCTGTCCGGCGCACAGGAGTACATGGCGATCGAGCGCCTGCACCAGCTCCACACCAGCGGCGAGTTCGACCTGGTGATCATCGACACGCCCCCGTCGCGCCATGCGATCGACGTCCTCGAAGCACCCGATCGTCTCGTCCGGTTCCTGTCGAACCCGATCTATCGCACGCTCACGTTGCCGGGCCGTTCGTTCGCGCGGGTCACCAACGCTGCGTCGAGCGCGTTCCTGTGGACGGTGAAGCGGATGGCCGGGCCGGCGATCGTGGAGGAGACCATCGAGTTCTTCCGGTCGCTCTCCACGATGGAGGCGGGCCTGCGCGATCGTGCCGCGCAGATGTCCACCCTGCTGCGCGCCGATCGGACGGCGTTCGTCCTGGTGTCGAGTCCGCGTGCGGAGGCCGTCGACGAGGCGACGTTCATGGCCACCGCGTTACACGAAGGCGGCTACAACCTCGCGGGCATCGTCGCGAACCTCGTCCACCCACTCCCCGACGAGATCCCGGCACGGTTCGACAGAACCCAGGTGACGGGCGCACTCGCCGACCATCTCGCCTACCACGACGAGCTGCGTTCCCTCGCGCTGGCGGAGCGGGTGGAGTTGGGCGGGCTGCGCGTCGCGGCCGACGGCGCACCGCTGGTGGAGATACCCCTGCTCGATCACGACGTGCACGACATCCCCGCACTCGTCGAGCTGGCCACGCTGCTGACCGCCTGAGCAGTACCCTGGGGCGGTCGCCGACGTCGTTCGGCGTCACCGTCCGCCATGAACGACCCGAAGCTGCACCCGCACTCCACCACCGACGACCTCGGCCCTCATCGCCCCGACCGGCGCCCGCTGATCGTCGCGGCAGGAGCGGCCCTGTTGGTGTGCGGCGTCATCGCGCTCTTCTCGCGCCACGACGACCCGTCTGTCTCTGCCGCGACGAACGACACGATCGAGACGATCGAGACGAGTGTTCCCCCCGTCGCGGCCACCGTGCCGTCCACCATGCAGCCGCCGGCCACCAGTGCCCTCGGCTCTGCTACCACGGACGTGCCCGATCTGGCTGGCGGCGACCCGAGCGACGGTGAGTCGTGCATCATCAAGGAACGCTCGCTTCGCTACGGCGACACGGGCGACAACGTCACGTGTCTCCAGCAGGCACTGATCGCCGGCGACTTCCTCTCCGGCGCGGCGACGGGCAGTTTCGATGCGGCGACGGTCGACGCCGTCAAGCGCCTCCAGACCGATCGCGACTTGTTCGTCGATGGCATCGTCGGACGCGAGTCCGCGATCTCACTCGGCATTTGGCCGGACGAGCAACTCCTCGTGGTCCGCACACCCAAGCCGGCACCCGGCGCGACCGACCTGATCGGGATGCCGATGTCGACGGTGTCGTCGGCCGGTGACGACGCACCGCCGCTCCCGCCGAACTCCGGGTCGGGTCGGCGGCTCGTGTACGACCGCTCGGGGCAGCGACTCTGGGCGGTTGGCAACGACGGCCGGATCGTCCGCTCGTGGCTCGTCTCCGGCAGCAAGTACGACAACGAGACGCCGGGCACCCACGAGGTGTACAGCCGCTCCGAGGTCTCGACGGCCTGGAACGGCAAGGCCTACCTCCCGAAGATGGTCCGCTGGTTGAAGACCGACATCGGCGCGATCGGCATGCACTCGATCCCGCTACACCGTGAGGACCGTTCGCCGTACCAGACGGAAGCCGAGCTCGGCCAAAGACTGTCCGGCGGCTGTCAGCGCCAGGCACCTGCCGACGCCGACTTCGTGTGGGAGTGGGCGCAGATCGGCACCAAAGTCGTCGTCATCTGACGAGCCAGCTTGGTCAGACCGGCCCGCGTCAGAGTGGCGCGGTCGAGCACGACGACGTGGCACAGCCAGTGGCCGGCCAAGCGGTCGCGGCCAGGCGGGCGAGTCCGCCGGTGCTTGGCTTCTGACGCAACGTGAGCGATCCGAGTGACGGCAGCGTCGTCGGCGACACCGTCGTTGCCGGGGTCGACGAGCCCGGTGCCGCGGTCGTCACAGGCGATACGACGGTGGTACCCGTGCCGGGCACCGTCGTGGCGGGCGCGGTTGTCGCGGTGCCCGACGTCGTGGTCGGCGCGCCTGGTGCGACGGTCGTGGTGCTGACGGTCGGGTCGTAGAAGGTGAACGCGCTGGCGAGCGTCATCACGTGCGCGTCTGAGGTGCGGAACCGCACGTCGACGTCGACCACGCCCGGCGACGGCACGTACGGAGAGCGAATGACGAGCGTCGACCCGGTCGAGGTGGTCTGCACGATCGCTTGGGTGCCGAACCAGACGTAGATCGGGACGGTGGTGGGGAACACACCCGAGATCGTGATGAGGCTGCCGCCCGCGATCGGGCCCATGCTCGGGCTGATGCTGTTGAACCGCCACGGTCCCGACGAGTCCGGCAGCGGTGCGGGGGTGGACGCTGGCACGGTCGTCGTGGTTGCCACGGTGGTGGTGGACGACGACAGCGTTGTCGTCGGAGCCACCGACGAGGTGGTGACAGCCGGAACCGTCGTGGCCGGTGACGTGGACGCGACCGTGGTCGGAGCCGCCGTTGTCACCGGGGCCGGCGAGGTGGTGGGCGATGGCGCACTCGTCGTCACCGGCACCGCAGTGGTGGGCACGCCGGGGGCGACCGTGGTCGCCGACCCTGGAGCGGTGGTCGCCGGCGCCGGCGCGGTGGTGACAGGCGAGCCCGGTGCCACCGTGGTTGGCGCGACGGTGGCCGGCGAGCTGGTCGGCGGCACCACGACGGTCGTCGGCGCGCCGGGTGCGCTCGTGGTGGTGGGCGCGCCGGGGGCGATGGTGGTGGACGACCCGGGAACCGTCGTGGTCGTCGGCGACGCGGCCGACTCACCGACGTGGATGAACCCGACGCTCGTGCCACCGACCGCGGTGCCGCCCGCGTCTTGCAACTCGGTGACGAGCGCGAACCGTCCGGCGGGCAGTTGCACACCGAGGTCGACGTGCAGTGGTGTCGTCGGCAGCGCGGCCGGGTTGGCGATGGGGATCGACGGGAACCCGCCGTCATAGTCGGTGGTCCCCTGCACGGTGCCGCTCGGCGACGTGATGGTGGCCGTCAGTGTCGACACCGCGTAGATCTCCCCGTTCACCTGGGCGCCGAGATAGAGCCGCAGCTGGGTCGCGCCGGTGGGCGCTGCGGTGGCGGTGAGGTCGACACCGATCGTGCCGGCGGTGTCGGGAGCGAGGAGGTTCGCTCCGGTGTAGGTGGCGACCACCGTGCGGGTGTCGGCTCCCGCCACCGCAGCACCGAGGTCGAGTCGTCGGCCTGCGGCCGTGGCTGCGGCCGTGCCCGTGAGGCGCGTCCTGATCGCTTCGCCGTTGCCACGCAAGGGCGAGGCGAGGATGTCGGCCACCGCGCCGGCGACGACGGGCGCCGCCATCGACGTCCCCGACATCGTGGTCCAACTGCCGCCGGGGATGGACGAGTAGATGCTCGAGCCGGGTGCAAAGAGGTTCACCGGCGCGCCGTAGTTCGAGAAGCTCGACTTCGCGTCGGTGTTGGTGGTGGAGCCGACCGTGATGACCGACGGGTAGTACAGCGAGTAGTTCGCAGGCCACAGCGGCTGTGCGCCGATGTCGACGCTGTTGTTACCGGCAGCCGCGACGACGATCACGCCGCGTGCAGTCGCGTACTGGATGCCGGCCTCGAGCGCGGACGCGGCAGCTCGCGCGGTGTTCGGTGCCGTCGCAATGCTCATGTTGACGACGTCGGCGCCGTTGTCTGCGGCGTACACGAGCGCGCCGTAGATCGCCGACGACGAGATCGCGCCGTTCGATGCCATCACCTTGATCGGCATGATTCGGGCATCGGGCGCGAGGCCAACGACACCGACGTTGTTGCGCGCCGCAGCGATGATGCCTGCCACATGCGTGCCGTGGTACCAGTTGCTCGTGCCGGCACTCTGCTCCGGGTTCGGATTGTTGTCGTTGCCGCCGAAATCCCACCCGTTGCAGTCATCGACGAAGCCGTTGCTGTCGTCGTCGACCCCGTTGCCACAGGTGTCGGCCGAGTTCGTCCACAGTCGCGACGACAGGTCGGGATGGTTGAGCTCGACGCCGGAGTCGATGACCGCGACCACCGTGCCGGTTCCCGTGCTGACTCGCCAGCCCGCTTCCGCCTTCACGTCCGCTCCGGCCGTCCCGACGCTGCCCGACGGATCGGGTCCGCCCGTGTTCTTCAGCCACCACTGCTTGGCCTCATCCGGGTCGACGACCACGCCGAGGAGCACGTCGTCGGCGACCGACCTGACCACCGGTGACGACAGCAGTGCTTCGCGCGACCCGTCGAGCGCAACGGCGAAGGTGTCGTCGGTGACTGGCGTCGCACTCACGACTCCGGGCAGCGCGAGCAACATCTCGACCGGGTCGCCTTGCTCGCTCGGGGCTTGCTCGCTCGGGGCCTGCTCGACAGGTGCGGTGAGGGCTGCGCCGTCGAGGCGCTCGAGTCGGCCCGGTGTCATCAGGTAGCGGGCGCCGGCCGGTCCGACGCCGCCGTTGTCGTCGACCACCACGAGCGCAAGCGCCGAGCCCGACGCTGCCTCGACCATCGCATACTCCGATTCGTCGCGCGGCTCGACCGTGCGCAGCGAGCCGTCCGGGACGTCGATGCGTTCCGACCGCGCACCGTCGACCACGAGCGTCCCCGCGCCGTCCTCGTCGGCGCCGCCCTCGGGCTCGCCGATGGTGGTCGGCCCGGTCACCACGGGGCCGTCGACATCGACGGTCACCACGACATGGTCGTAGTCATCGCCCCACGGGACCACATCCGTGTTCGCCTGCTCCTCGCGAACGGGCGCAGCGCCTTGCGCGTCGGCCTGTGTGAGGCATCCCGTCAACAACACCGCAGGCAGGAGCCACGCGGCGTTACGACGACGGCGACGACGGCGGCGATGGGGATGATGCGGCATGGGGCTCCTGGGGCGCGGGTGCATCCGCACCCTCGGAAGATGGTCCGTTCGACCCATTCCCGTTGCCGCTGGCCCCGTGGAACCTTGACGGTTCCTTGCATCGCGATACTGGAGACATGGACGAACTGACCATCGACCGTCGTGCCCCTGCGACGCGCACGCTGCTCGGGCCCGGTGGCTGGGCCGATCTCGTGCCGGGTTTCGTCCGTGACCCGGTCGCAGCGTTCGAGCAGGTGCACGCGACGACGCCGTGGCAGCAGACCGAGGTGTTGCGATACGACCGGTACGTCCCCGAGAAGCGGCTCGCCGCGGGGCTGCGCGCCGACTCGCTCCCGCTGCTCCGCCAAGCCGATCTGCACCTGGCGTCCGCCTACCGCAAGCCGTTCACGGGTGTGGCCGCGATCCTCTATCGAGACGGCCACGACTTCCAGGGTCTCCACAGCGACCGTGAGATGCGCTGGCTCGACGACACCCTGATCGCGATCGTGGTGCTCGGCCAACGCCGCCCGTTCGTGTTCCGCCCGCGGGCCCCGCTTGCCGAAGTGGTCGAGCGCATCCCAGCCGGCACCGGCCCCGACGACATCGTCCTGATGCCGGGCGAGGGTGACCTGCTCGTGATGGGCGGCGACTGCCAGCGCACCTGGCTGCACGGCGTTCCCGCCGCCGACACCGACCAGCCGCGCATCTCGCTCACCTGGCGATGGACGAGCAAGCGAGGCCGGCCCGACACCAACCCGAGCTACTTCGACGGTCGGCAGTTCAGCGACCGAGCACGGCAGCCCGGCACCCGGACACGCCCGGGCGGGACCTGAACCGGTCGGGGTCACTACCCTCGCCGACGTGACCGAACCGCAGCGCATCGACCTCGAGGGCCAGAACGGTCTCCGCATCGCGGCCGACACGATCGGTGATCCGAGTGACCCGCCCGTGATCCTGCTGCACGGCGGCGGCCAGACCCGCCACTCGTGGCACACCACGTTGCGCAACCTCGGCACCAACGGTTGGTACGCCGTGTCGATCGACCTGCGCGGTCACGGCGACAGCGAGTGGGCACCCGGCGGTGACTACTCGCTCGCGAGCTTCGCGGCCGACATCGCTGCGATCGCGCAGCGCCTCCCGAATCCCGTCCTGATCGGCGCGTCGCTCGGCGGATCGTCGTCGCTCGCGGCGATCGGCCTGCACGGCGACGCAGTCGATGCCAGCGCGCTCGTGCTGGTCGACATCGCACCGAACATCGAGATCGCCGGCGCCGACCGCATCCGCGGCTTCATGCGCGAGCACATGCTCACCGGCTTCGCGTCGCTCGACGAGGTGGCGGATGCGGTGCAGGCGTACAACCCTCATCGCCCTCGCCCGTCCGATCTGTCGGGGCTGAAGAAGAACGTGCGCCAGCGCGACGACGGCCGGTGGTACTGGCACTGGGATCCGCAGTTCATGACCTTGCGTCCGAACGAGGACGAGCCGCGCGTGTCGCAGCACCGCAACGACCTGCTCGAAGGAGCGGCCCGCTCGCTCACCATCCCAGCGCTGCTCGTGCGCGGCCGACAGAGCGACCTGTTGAGCATGGAGGGCGTGCAGGAGTTCCTGGCGATGGCCCCGCATGCTCGATTCGCCGACGTGAGCGGCGCAGGCCACATGGTGGCAGGCGACAAGAACGACGCGTTCAACGACGCGGTCGTGACGTTCCTCGACGACGTCCGCAGCGGCACCGCTCCGCATCGAGGCACCGCAACTGCCGAGTAGGGTCCGCGTCGTGGCCCACATCGCTTCCCTCGACGAGCTCCGTGAGCTCTATCGCGCGCCATCGACACTGGTGCGCAGCAAGGTCCGCTCGTCGCTCGACCCGATGAGCGAAGCCTTCATCACCGGCTCGCCGTTCCTGTTGCTTGCCACCACGGGACCCGACGGTCGTGTCGACGTATCACCGCGTGGCGGCCCGGCCGGTTTCGTGCGAGTGCTCGATAGCGGGCGGCTGGCGATCCCCGACCTCAATGGCAACAACTTGCTCGACTCGCTCGAGAACATCGTGCTCACCGGGCGCGCCGCCACGTTGTTCGTCCGACCCGGACACGACGAGACACTGCGTGTCAACGGCACCGCCACCGTCGTCACCGACGACGATGTGCTCGATGGGTTCGCCGGCGAACTGCGCCGCCCGAAGTCCGCCGTGATCATCGAACCCGACGAGGTGTTCATCCACTGCGCAAAGGCGTTCCGACGCGGCGGCGTCTGGCAACCCGACCAGTGGCAGCCGGACGGTCCCGACGCAGTGTCGATCCTCACCTGTCAGCTGTCGCTCGACATCGACGAGTCCGATCTGCGCGATCAGTTCGAAGCTGGCTACGCCAGCGACCTCGCCGCCGACTGACGGCGCGAGCGACCCGACACCGCCAGCACGCCGGCGATCACCGCGGCCGCGCCGATGACCGCTCGCACCGTCGGCCGCTCACCGAGGACCACCCACGCGATCAAGATGCCCGCCGGTGTCACGAGCGTGCCCAACGACGCAGCAGTGGTGCCCGAGAGCGCGACGGTGGCCTTGCCCATCGCGACGTAGATGAACGCGGACGACACGACGCCCATCCACACGAGGAGCACCCACGACCACGCCGACAGATCCGCAAGCTCGGCGAGCTTCGGGCCGGCGGCCACGCATGCGACCACCGCGCCGAGCACTGCGCCGGGTGCGTTCAACCACGACTCGTCGTACTTCCCGTCGAAGCTGCGCATCAGCAGCGTGACCGCGGCCCATGCCGTCACCGCACCCGCAAGTGCGATCACGCCCGCCCATGTCGACTCCGACGATCCCGACCCCGAACCCGTGGCGATCACCGCGATACCGACCGTCGACAGGCCGACGCCCAGCCACTGCGCCGACGTGAGGCGGTGCCGCAACACGGCCGCCTCGCCGAACGCGACGAGCGCAGGCATCGACCCCATGATCACCGCGCCAACCGCGACCGACGCGCGTTGCTGCCCCCATGCGAACAGGATGTGGAACACGGCCGAGCCGAGGAAGCCGCAGAGCACGAGTCGAACACGATCGGACCGATCGATCGGTCGACGTCGGCGCGGCTGTGCGACCACGACGACCACGAACGCGCTCGCCGAGAACACGACGCGGCCCGCCGCCATCGTGATCGGTGAGAGGTGCTCGAGCAGCACCTTGATGATGGTGAACGAGAAGCTGCCAATGGCGATCGCCACCGCCATGAACACGTA
>JBMOFX010000087.1:0-9993 GCA_049318665.1 Ilumatobacteraceae bacterium
GCACCAGCACCAACATCACCCAACTGCTCGGCGATTCCGTCGAGCTCTATCGAACGCTCGAGGCCGAGACCGGCCAGGCCACCGGCTGGAAGATGAACGGCGGCCTTCGTCTCGCGTGCAACGAAGAGCGGTGGACAGAGGTGAAGCGGCAGGCGACCACCGCCACGAGCTTCGGTCTGGAGATGCATCTCCTCTCCCCCGCCGAAGCCCAGGCGCTGTGGCCGCTGATGGAGATCGACGACGTGATCGGCGCTGCGTTCCTGCCGACCGACGGTCAGGCCAACCCGAGCGACATCACGATGGCGCTCGCGAAGGGCGCCCGCCTGCAGGGCGTCACCATCAGCGAGGACACCGAGGTCGAACGGATCGAGGTGATCGACGGTGTGATCAAGGCGGTGATCACCAACCGTGGCCGCATCGAATGCGAAAAGGTGGTCGTGTGCGGTGGCCAGTGGACCCGGGCGATTGCAGCCACCGTCGGCGTGAACGTGCCGCTCGTCCCGGTGGAGCACCAGTACGTCATCACCGAACCGTTCACCCCGGAAGTGCCGCGCAACCTGCCCACACTGCGCGACCCCGACCGGCTCACCTACTACAAGGAGGAGGTCGGTGGTCTGGTGATGGGCGGGTACGAGCCGAATCCGATCCCCTGGGCGATCGCCGGCATCCCGCGCCCGTTCCAGTTCCAACTGCTCGACAGCAACTGGGATCACTTCGCACCCACGATGGAGCTCGCCATCGGCCGAGTGCCACAACTCGCGAACACCGGCATCCGCACGCTCATCAACGGACCGGAGAGCTTCACGCCCGACGGCAACTTCATCCTCGGCGAAGCGCCGGAGCTGAAGAACTTCTTCGTCGGCGCTGGCTTCAACGCGTTCGGCATCGCGGCCGGCGGCGGCGCTGGCATGGCGCTCGCCGAGTGGGTCGATCAGGGCGCCGCACCGTATGACCTGTGGGTGGTCGACATCCGGCGATTCGGTCGACCGCACCTCGACACCGACTGGGTGCGCACCCGCACGCTCGAGGCCTACAGCAAGCACTACACGATGGCGTGGCCGTTCGAGGAACACCACAGCGGTCGCCCTGCGCGTACTTCGCCGCTCTATCCCGAACTCCTCGCGCAGGGCGCGTGCTTCGGCGAGAAGCTCGGATGGGAACGCCCGAACTGGTTCGCTGATGCCTCGCTCGGCGACCATCCCGACGACGAGTACACCTACGGTCGGCAGAACTGGTTCGCCGCCGTCGGTCGCGAGCATCGCGCCTGTCGCGAGGCAGCGGTACTGATCGACCAGACGAGCTTTGCGAAGTTTGCGCTGAAGGGTCCGGACGCAGCCGCCGCGATGGACTGGCTGTGCGCCAACGACGTTCGCAAGCCGGCCGGATCGCTCACCTACACGCAACTGCTCGACGGCCGAGGAGGGATCCAGGCCGATCTCACGGCCTGTCGGGTGGCGCACGACGAGTTCTACATCGTCACGGGAACCGGCTACGCGACACATGACTTTGACTGGATCCAGCGGAACATCCCCGCGAACGCCAACGCGCAACTCTTCGACGTGACGTCCGGATGGTCGGTGCTCACGCTGATGGGACCCTCGAGCCGGTCGATCCTCGCGGCCGTGACGAGCGCCGACCTGTCGAACGAGGCCTTCCCGTTCGCGACGCTGCAGACCATCGGGATCGCCGGGTGCACGGTTCGTGCCCTGCGCGTCACCTACATGGGCGAGCTCGGATGGGAGCTCCACCTCCCCGTCGAGTACGCGAGACGGGTGTACGCGACCCTCATCGCCGCGGGTGCCGACCACGGGCTGGTGAACGCCGGCTATCGCGCGATCGAGAGCGCGCGTCTGGAGAAGGGCTACCGCGCGTGGGGCAGCGACATCGGACCGGACCACACGCCGCTCGAAGCCGGGCTTGGTTGGGCGGTGAAGACGGGGTCGGGTATCGACTTCCTCGGCCGCGAGGCCATCGTTGCGCAGCGCGAGCGCGGCATCGGCAAGCTGCTCGCCACGTTCACCGTCGATCCGTCGGTGGTGCTGCTCGGTCGCGAGACGATCTTCCGCGACGGTGAGCGCGTAGGCTGGCTCAGCAGCGCTGGGTTCGGGTACACGGTGGATCGTTCGATCGGGCTCGGCTACGTCCGTCGGCCCCACGCACCGCTGCTGGTTCCCGCGTTCCGTGAGTGGGTCACGAGCGGCACCTACGAGCTGGAGGTGGCGACGACGCGTGTGCCTGCTGAGGTGACCCTCCAGCCCTTGTACGACCCCGCCAACTCGAAAGTGAAGGCATGACCGTCATGACCGCTCCGGTCCCCCAGCGCGCCCGCATCGTCATCATCGGTGGCGGGATCCTCGGCTGCAGCATCGCGTACTGGCTCACCAAGATGGGTGAGACCGACGTGCTGCTGCTCGAACAGCACCAACTCACCGATGGCGCCACCTGGCATGCCGCGGGGTTGGTCGGCCAGCTTCGCTCGTCGCGCAACACCACCCGCATGCTCGAGCAGTCGGTCGAGATGTACCGCGGGCTCGAGGCCGAGACGGGTCAAGCCGTCGACTGGCACGAGACCGGAAGCCTTCGTCTTGCGTGCTCCCCCGAGCGCGTGATGGAACTGAAGCGCCTCACCACGATGGCGAAGAGCTTCGGACTGCCGATGGAGATCGTCTCGCCGTCGCGGGCGCAGGAGCTGTTCCCGCTGATGAGCACCACCGACGTGCTCGCGGCGGCGTTCCTGCCGACCGACGGCTACATCGACCCGGCCAGCGTGACGCAGGCGATCGCCCGCGGTGCCCGCATGCGCGGTGCCACGATCGCGGAACAGACGAAGGTGGTGCGTATCTCGGTCGACGGCCGCAGGTGCACGACGGTGCACGCGCTGTCGCACGCCGATGGAACCGAGCATGCGATCGAGTGCGAGATGGTGGTGAACGCCGCGGGCATGTGGGGGATGGAGGTCGGACGGCTCGTCGGTGCGCGGGTGCCCGCGGTGGCGGTCGAGCACCAGTATCTGCTGAGCGGACCGATCGACGGGTACACGCCGGTGGAGCTCGGGAAGATGCCGACGATGCGCGACCCCGATCACCTCGTGTACTACAAGCCAGACGGGCCCGGGCTGCTCGTCGGCGGTTACGAACCAGACACGCTCGCGTTCGGGGTGGACGAGCAGATCCCCGAGCCGTTCCAACGCAAGCTGTTCGACCCGAACTTCGATCGGTTCGCGCAGCTCGCCGATTTGGCGCAGAAGCGCACACCGGTGCTCGAGCAGGCCGGTATCCGCAGCCTCATCAACGGCCCGATCCCCTACTCAGCCGACGCCGACTTCGTGATGGGCCGCGTCCCGGAACTCGACAACTTCTACGTGGCGACCGGGTTCCTCTACGGGATCGCGGCGGGCGGTGGCGCGGGCAAGATGATGGCCGAGTGGATGCTCGAAGGTCGGCCGTCGCTCGACCTGTGGCCCCTCGACGTCCGCCGGTTCGCGTTCCACCACACGACGCGGCACTTCCTCCGCGAGCGGATGGTCGAGATGTACGCGCACCACTACAAGCTCTCGGCGCCCGGCTCGGAAAAGGTGAGCGCCCGGGGCATCCGTCGCAGCCCGCTGCACGACGCGCTCGCCGGTCGGAACGCCGTGTTCGGAACGCGTGGTGGCTGGGAGCGACCGAACTGGTTCGCGCCCGACGGTGTCGTTGCGGAAGACCGTCCGTCGTTCGGACGCCCCAACTGGTTCGACCACGTCGGCGCCGAGCACCGCGCTGTTCGCGAACGCGTGGGACTGATCGACCAGAGCAGCTTCGCCAAGTTCGAGATCACCGGCCCCGGCGCCCTCGCCGCCGTGCAGTGGCTGAGCGTCGCCGACATGGACAAGAGCGTCGGCAACGTCACGTACACACAACTGTGCAACGAGCGCGGCGGCATCGAGTGCGACCTCACCATGATCCGCACCGCGCCCGACTCGTGGTACGTCGTCACCGGCGCCGCGTTCGGTGCGCACGACATGGGGTGGATCCGCGCCAACTCGCCCGACGACGGAACGGTGGTGATACGCGACCTCACGAGCGCCCGAGCAGTGATCAACCTCTGCGGACCATCGAGTCGTTCGGTGCTGCAGGCGGTCGCCGAGGACGACGTCAGCGCGCCCGCGTTCAAGTACGGCCGGGCCAAGGAGATCACGATCGGCTCGGCACCCGTGCTCGCCCTCCGGATCGGCTACACCGGCGAACTCGGATGGGAGCTGCACATCCCCACCGAGTACGCCGCGCACGTCTACGAGTTGCTCCGCCGCGCGGGCGAGCCGTACGGCATCAGCGACGTCGGCTACCGCCCGATCGACACGATGCGGATGGAGAAGGGCTATCTCTACTGGAGCACCGACATCACGCCGGACACCACACCGTGGGAGGCGGGCCTGGGGTGGCGCGTCAACCTCGACAAGGGCGACTTCTGCGGCCGTGATGCGCTCGTCGCCCAGCAGGAGGCCGGCGTCACGAGACGGCTCTGTACGTTCACCCTCGAGCAGATGGCCTACCCCGTCGGCGGTGAAGCGATCATCATCGCCGACCCGGACCAGCCCGGTGGCAGCCGGGTCGGCAGTCGGGTCGTCGGGTTCACCACCAGCGCCAACTTCGGGCACAGCGTCGGCAAGCCGATCGCATACGGGTACCTCCCCGTCGAGTTGGCCGATCGAACCGACTTCATCATCGAGGTGTACGGCGAGGCGATCCCCGCGACCCGCCACGATCGAGCGTTGTACGACCCCGACGGTTCCCGACTGCGGAGCTGAGCGTCGATGCGACGTTGCGCCGGTGCAAGAATCATCCAACGATGAGCGACCTCGCCGAGCATCTCGTTCGTGCCGGATTCCCGGCCGACACGCCGACGACGCGACTCGCGGGTCTCACGAACCTCAACCATCTCCTGGCGCACGAGGGCCGCAGGTACGTACTGCGCATCCCCGGTGCTGGCACGAGCGAGTACATCGACCGGACTGCGGAGGAGGTTGCGGCGCGGAGCGCGGCTGCCGCCGGCGTGAACGCCGAGGTCGTGTTCTTCGATTCGAGCGATGGCTTGATGGTCACGCGGTACGTCGAGGGTGCGGTGACGATGAACTCGACGCGCTTTCGCGACCTCGACGCCGTGGCCCGCGCCGGCCGTGCGCTTCGGGTGCTGCACACGACGGCGGCTCCGTTCGCCATCGATTTCGTGCTCTTCCCGATCATCGACGACTACAAGGTCCTTCTCGCGTCGAAGGGCGCCACACTGCCCGACGGCTATGACGACTTGGAGGCGCAGGCCGAGGCGACTCGCCGTGCGCTCGAGGCGAAACCCCGACCGCTGGTGCCGTCACATTGCGATCCGCTGTGCGAGAACTTCCTCGACACGGGTGAGCGGATGTACGTGATCGACTTCGAGTACTCGGGCAACAACGACCCGATGTGGGACCTCGGTGACCTCTCGGTCGAGGGCGACTTCGGCCCCGAACAGGATGCCGCTCTGCTGCGCGCGTACTTCGGCGGTGAGCCTGCGACCGCCGACGTGGCGCGCATGATCGCGTACAAGGCGATGTGCGACGTGCTGTGGGCGCTGTGGGGTTTGGTGCAACACGTCAACGGCAACCCGGTCGAGGACTTCTGGGCGTACGCCACGGGGAGGTTCGATCGGTGCCGAGCGCTGATGTCGGCACCCGACTATGCGGCTCGCCTGGACGAGGTTCGTGCGGTGTGATGTTGTAGATTCCAACATGCGGACCGATTCCGCATCGTGAAACACACCATGGCAGGGACATCATGAGCGACGACGATCTCGATCTGGCAGCACTTCCCGACGACGAACTCGTCACCCAGATGCACGAAGACCTCTACGACGGGCTCGGGCCTGAGGTCATCGAGGGCACGATGATCTTGCTCGATCGCGGGTGGAGCGCCGACCGTGTGCTCAACGACGCGCTCGTCGAGGGGATGCGGATCGTCGGCATCGACTTCCGTGACGGCATCCTCTTCGTGCCCGAAGTGCTGCTTGCTGCCAACGCCATGAAGGGCGGAATGGAGATCCTCCGTCCGCTGCTCGCCGAGACCGGCGTCGAATCGGTCGGCAAGGTGGTCATCGGCACCGTGAAGGGCGACATCCACGACATCGGCAAGAACTTGGTCGCGATGATGCTCGAAGGTGCCGGGTTCGAGGTGATCGACCTCGGCATCAACACCGATGCCGATGCGTTCCTCGCCGCACTCGAAGAGCACCAGCCCGACATCCTCGGCATGTCAGCCCTGCTCACCACGACGATGCCCTACATGAAGGTCGTCATCGACACGCTGCAGGAACGCGGCTTGCGCGACAAGTACCTCGTGCTGGTCGGCGGCGCGCCGCTCAACGAGGAGTTCGGCGCCGCCATCGGTGCCGATGCCTACTGCCGCGACGCTGCCGTCGCCGCGGAGACCGCCAAGCACCTCGTGGGTGTCCGTCGAGGACTCCCCGAGCCCGCCGGCCCGTCCGTCTGACCCCGATCGTGGGCCGGCCACTCGTCCTTGCGTGCGGTGCACTCGTCACCGAACTCCGCGCCGTGCTCGCTGTCGACCGCCTCAGCGACGCGCTCGACGTGCACTACCTGCCCGCCAACTTGCACAATCGACCCGAGCAGATCGTGCCGGCGCTGCGCGTTCTGCTCGCTGAGCATCTGGCCGACGATCCGACTCGACCCGTGCTGATCGGCTACGCCGACTGCGGCACCGGCGGACACCTCGATGCGCTGCTCGCCGAGATGCCCCAGTTGCATCGCCTCCCGGGCGCGCACTGCTACGAGGTCTTCGCCGGGAGCGAGTTGTTCGAGGCACTGCACGACGAGGAGCCGGGCACCTTCTATCTCACCGACTTCCTCGCCAAGCACTTCGATGCGCTGGTCTGGCAAGGTCTCGGCCTCGATCGCCACCCCGAGCTGCGCGACACCTACTTCGGCAACTATCGACGCGTAGTACTGCTGTCGCAGACCGACGACGCGGCAGTCGTCGACGCCGCCCACTCGGCCGCGGGGCAGCTCGGACTGGCGTTCGAACACCGTCACGTCGGCACCGGCGCGCTCGCCGAGTCCGTCAGCGTGACGCTGACGAGGGCCGCCTGATGGCTCGGCGCTCCGGCAACCAGATCGTCGTCATCATGTGGCGCGATATCCCCGCCCAGATCAACGGCCAAGTGGGCGACGAGCGTCATCAGGTGATGCTCCCCCACCGATTCCAGAAGGCGATCGATCGCGCCGCGATGGTGGCGGGGAAGAAGACCGCCCAGGACTACGTCGGCGAATGGCGACGCACCACTCATCCAATCGTCGGCGAACTCGTCGAGAGCGTCGACACCACGGCCGCGCACATCGAGGCCGAGTTCACCAACGAGCGGCTCCACGTCCTCGTCGCGAACGGCGGCTGGGACCCCGCGTCGCCGGAATCGCACGTCGACCGCACCACTGAACAGGACTCCACGACATGACCCACACCGTCATCAGCTCCGCCACCAAAGAGGTCGTGATCGGCTTCGATCGACCCTTCGTGATGATCGGTGAGCGCATCAACCCGACGGGCCGCAAGCTGCTTGCCGAGGAGATGAAGAACGGTGACTTCAGCCGCGTCGAGGCCGATGCACTGGCGCAGGTGGCTGCGGGCGCACACATGCTCGACGTCAACGCAGGCATCCCCCTGGCCGACGAGCCGGCGCTCCTCGCCCGAGCGATCCAGCTCGTGCAGTCGATCACCGACGTGCCCCTGTCGATCGACTCCTCCATCGTCGAAGCGCTGGAAGCCGGACTTGCCGTGTACCAGGGCAAGCCGCTCGTCAACTCGGTCACGGGCGAGGACGAGCAAATGGAGCGTGTGCTTCCCCTGGTCGCGAAGTACGGCGCCGCGGTCGTGGCCATCTCCAACGACGAGACCGGCATCAGCGAAGACCCGAACGTGCGGTTCGAGGTGGCACGCAAGATCGTCAACCGTGCCGCCGACTACGGCATCCCCGCGAGTGACATCGTCGTCGACCCGCTCGTCATGCCGATCGGTGCGATGGGCACCGCTGGCCGCCAGGTCTTCGCGCTGTTGCGCCGCCTCGTGTCCGAGCTGGGGGTCAACACCACGTGCGGTGCGTCGAACGTCAGCTTCGGGTTGCCCAACCGCAACGCGATCACCGGCACGTTCCTCGCGATGGCGATCTCCAATGGGATGAGCTCGGCGATCATGAACCCGCTGCACCCTGAGGTGAAGAGCGCCGTGATGGCGGCCGACGTGTTGGCAGGCAATGACCGCGACTGCATGGCATGGATTCGCGACAACCGCGACCCGAATGCCGCTGGCGGCGCACGCGAGGGCCGAACCGGCGGTGGCCGGCGTCGTCGAGCGGAGTAACGCAGCCCGTGCCGCGCATCGTGTTCACCCCTTCCGGTCTCGACGGCGAGATCGTCGCTGGCACCTCGGTGCTCGCTGCGGCGCGCCAACTCGGCGTCGACCTCGACTCGGTGTGCGGTGGACGCGGGATCTGCGGTCGGTGCCAGGTGACGTTCGAGCCGGGGACCTACCCGAAGTGGGCGATCGACGTCGCGCCGTCGGCGCTCAGCGCGTGGAGCGTCACCGAACAGACCTACGCGGATCGCAAGGGACTCAAGCCCGATCGTCGTCTGGGCTGCAGCGCGCTCGTCGCTGCCGACGCGGTGTTCGATGTGCCGCCGGAGAGCCAGGTGCACCGTCCCGTCGTGCGCAAGAGCCTCGACCTCACCGACGTGGTGCTCGACCCGGCCGTGTCGCTCGCGTACCTCGAACTCCCACCGAGTGTGCTCGGAGATGCGGCGTCGATGAGCGATCTGGTGATCGATGCCCTTCGTGAGGTGCACGGTCGCGCGGTGACGGCCCTCACACTGCCGGTCCTGCAGCAGGTACACCACGCTTTCCGCGGCCAAGATCGTTCTGCCACCGTCGCCGTGCGCGGCGACCAGGTCGTCGCCGTGTGGGCCGGATACGTCGATCGGATCGTTGGTGTTGCGGTCGACATCGGTTCCACCACGGTCGCCGGACACCTGTGCGATCTGGCCACCGGCGAGGTGCTGTCGTCGCTGGGGCGGATGAACCCGCAGATCCGCTTCGGTGAAGACCTGATGAGCCGGGTGTCGTACGTGATGATGAATCCCGGCGGCGATCGGAACCTCACCGCAGCCGTGCGCGAGGCGCTCGACGAGTTGCTCGGCGCGCTGTGCGACGAGGCTTCCGTCGACCGCGATGCGGTGCTCGAAATCGTGCTCGTCGGCAACCCGATCATGCATCACATCGTGGCCGGTATCGATCCGACACCGCTCGGGCAGGCGCCGTTCACGCTCGCCACGGCCGAACCGATCGTCGTGCCGGCGTCCGAGTTCGAGCTCTCCTTCTCCAACGCGCAGGTGTACCTCGCGCCGTGCATCGCCGGTCATGTGGGCGCCGACACCGCTGCGGTCATCCTCTCGGAGGGACCGCACCGCTCCGAGACGATGCAGCTCGTGGTCGACGTCGGCACGAACGCCGAGATCGTGGTCGGCGACTCCCGCCGTCAGTTCGCAGCATCGAGCCCCACCGGACCGGCGTTCGAAGGAGCTCAGCTGAGCTGCGGACAGCGCGCCACGGCCGGCGCGATCGAGCGGGTACGTATCGACCGCGACACGCTCGAGCCGCGGTTCAAGGTGATCGGATCCGACCTGTGGAGTGACGACCCTGAGTTCGCATCCTCGGTCGACGGTCTCGACATCTCCGGGGTGTGCGGTTCGGGGATCATCGAAGTGATCGGCGAGATGTACCTCGCGGGCATCATCGACACCGATGGGGTCATCCAAGGTGCACTCGCCGAGCGGACCGAACGGATCCAGCCCGACGGTCGCACCTTCCGCTACCTGATTCACGACGACGGCGGCGTGCGACTCAGCATCACCCAGAACGACGTGCGCGCCATCCAGCTCGCAAAGGCCGCGCTGCGGGCGGGCATCGAATTGCTGTT
>JBMOFX010000088.1:0-9926 GCA_049318665.1 Ilumatobacteraceae bacterium
ATGGTTGCCGCCACCGGACTGCGGGTGGTCGTCGACAACGACAATACGGTGGCGTGCCTGGCCGAGTGGCAACACGGCGCGGGCCGCGGTGTCGACGACCTCGTGCTGGTCGGGCTCGGCACTGGCATCGGCGGTGGGTTCGTGTCGGGCGGACGCCTGCAGCGCGGCGCGAACGGGTTCGCCGGGGAGTTCGGGCACATGATCGTCGAACGCGACGGCCTGCTGTGCCCATGCGGCCAGCGTGGCTGCTGGGAGCGGTACGCATCGGGCAGCGGGCTTGCGCACCACGCGCGCGAAGCCGCCCGCGCTGGCCGACTCGACGCCGTGGTCGCGTCCGCAGGAAGCATCGACGGCATCCGCGGCGAGCACCTCACCGACGCAGCGCGCTCCAGTGATCCTGACGCGTTGGCGGTGATCGAGACCTTCGCCGCTTGGGTGGCGGTCGGTCTCATCAATCTGACCAACCTGTTCGACCCTGGGGCGATCGTCATCTCGGGCGGCCTGTCGGCCGACCCCGATCTCTTCCTGTCATCGATCGTCGCGAGCGTCGACCGCGAGTTGTTCGGCGGTGCCGGGCGGCGCAGGCCTGCCATCCGATTCGCAGAGCTCGGCCCGCTGGCCGGCGCCATCGGCGCCGCGCTGCTCACCGATCTCTGAACCGCGTCAGCCGCGGTAGTTCTCTCGCGCTTCGCGGATTTCGCGCCATGCGGCTTCACGACCTGCGAGGCCGGCCGTCGACGAGCTCTTGCCTGGCTCCAACGCCTTGTACACCTCGAAGAAGTGCTGGATCTCCTCGACGAGTTGCGGCGTGAGATCGGCCAGATCCTGGACGTCGTTCCAACGCGGCTCACGCGGCGGCACACAGATGATCTTGGCGTCCTCGCCCGCCTCGTCGTGCATGTACAGCACGCCGAGCGGCCGCGCCTGTACCCAAACGCCCGGATACACCGGGTCTTCCAGCAGCACAAGCGCATCGAGCGGGTCGCCGTCGCCGCCGAGCGTGTTGGGGATGAACCCGTAGTCGGCCGGATACGTGGTGGCGGTGAAGAGGCGACGATCGAGGAACACCCTGCCGGTCTCGTGGTCGATCTCGTACTTGTTGCGGCTCCCACGAGGGATCTCGATCACAACGTGGATGCAGTCATCGGGAAGCTGGTCGGCCATGACCTGCATCGTGGCACAGGAGACCGTTCACGAAGCCGTCACACGGTGGTGACGGACGAGAACACGGCGATGGGTACCGTCGGCGCCGTGGAAACCTACGTCGTCCGGGTGTGGCTCCCCGACCGCCCCGGAGCGCTCGGCCAGGTGGCCAGCCGCATCGGTGCGGTGCGAGGCGACGTGGTGGGGATCGACATCCTCGAACGGGGCGGCGGTCAGGCGGTCGATGAGCTGGTCGTGACGGTTCCGGACGGCAGCGTGATCGATCTGCTCGCCGGTGAGATCGCGCAGGTGGATGGCGTCGCGGTGGAAGACATCCGGCGTGTGTCGGGCGATCGTCCCGACCCTGGCCTGTGGGGTCTCGAGATCGCGGCGGAGCTCGCGGAGGCGCCAGTGTCGATCCGCCTCGACGAGCTGTGCCGACAGCTGATGGTGCTCGTCGAGGCGACGTGGGCTGTTGCCTTCGATGCAGGCGAGCGCCGGGCGCTCGTCGAGCGGGGCGACGCGCCCGACACCGGCTGGCTTGCAGCGTTCATTCACGGCAGCCGACACCTGAGCGACGACGAGCAGGCAGCCGGGGCGCCGGGTGACCTTGCGTGGGGTCGGCTCGAGGGAACGGACATCGTGGTGGCGATCGGCCGAGCGGGACGACCGATCCACACTCGCGAGCGCCAACAGGTGACGCTGCTGTGCCGCCTGACCGCGGCGCTGCTCGTGGAGCGCACCGTCACGCCTGCCTGACCTGCCTGACCTGCCTGACCTGCATGACAGATCCGGAAACTCCCGGACCGTCGTCGCCACGAGGCACAGGAAGGGCATCGTGGCATGAGGCTTTCCAGGATGGGACACAGTCGGGCGGAGCTGCCCGGTATTCAGCAACTCACTGTTGCGGTCGGCCGCGTCCTTGCCGTTGCTGCACTCGCGACCGGCGGGCTCGCTTGCCTGGCGCTTCTGCTCGATCTCGTTGCCGCGAGCGCTGACGGTCGGTCGATCGCATCGGTCGTAGCCCTTTCGCTCCTGGTGCTCGCGCAGGTGGTCGCGCTCGTCAGGCTGACGCTGCTCACCGCCGTTGCCGGCGCTGGTTCGGCCGATCCCGCCACGTCGTCGGATCCCACCGTGGGCTCGTTGCTCGTCGAGGCGCGCACCGGCATCGCCGTCATCTGTACCGGCGAGCCGATTCCGGCCGTGCGGGTCGCCGTGTCGGCCGCCGTCGCCGCAGCATCCACGGGTCGCGTCCTCCTCGTGGGCGACCACCCGGCGCTCGATGATCTCGCCCGCTCGTACGGCATCGTGTGCGTCACGTCGGACGGCACGTGGGAGGGTGGCGTGCTGTCGGCCGTTCGTGCCTCGCGGACCGACCTACTCGCCCTCGTCCCCGCATCGTTCGCCGTGTTGGCCGGCATGCTCCGGCGCACCGGCGACGTCTGGGACGAGGGGTGTGTCTTCGTACAGACCAACCCCGCGTCGACACTCGATCCGGGTGTGATCGAGCGGCTCCGGACCCGCATGGCACCGGTACTCGATCGTCGGGATGCGACGATGTGGGAAGGCGCCGGCTCGATCGTCGACGTCGACGTGTTCGCCGAGTTGCCCATCGGCCGTGGACCCGCGGCAGTGTCGGTTGCGCTCCACGCGGCTGGCCACCACGGACGCTTCACGCCGGTGCCGCTGCTCGCCCGGCAGACCTCCAGCTCGGCGCGCGGCCCGCAGCCCGCAGCCTCCCGGTCGTGGCTCGGTGGTCTCGCTGCGCTTCGCCATTCCACGGTTCGCAGCGCGCAGCGCGTTGCACACGTGCAGCGTGCCACCGACAGCCTGGGTCCGCTCGGTCTGATCGCACTGGGGTGCGCCGTCGTGGCCACCAGCGTGGCACTGGCGTGGCCCGCCGCGTCGTCGTTCTCGCTCCCGATGTCGACCGGGACCGCGCTCGTTCTCCTGGTCGCCGCAGGGCTGGCGACCGCAGCACGCGCCGCCCTCACCGGTGGGGTCCTGTTGCCCATGTCGCTCGCCTTCGACGCCGCGACGCAGCTCCGGCGCGCCGATCGGTCCGGGCGGGTTCTCGGAGCGATGACGGTGGCGCTCGAAGCGTGCCTGGTCATGCTCGCCATCGCCGCGATCACTCGTGCTGACTCCGCCACCGCTGCGATCGTCGTCGTCGCCGTTGGCGCCGCGGTGCTGCTCCCCATCCTCGTCGGTGCCGGACTGCTCGTGCGCCGCCACACCCCGGTACTCCTCGACGCTCACCGACCTGCGGTGAGCGCAAAGGTCGGCACACGGCGATTGCCCGTTGTCCGACTCGATGCCGACGCGGTGCAGATCGCGTCCGACCAACCCGTCGCGCTGCTCGGCACGATGTCGATGTTGCTCAGCACCGACACGGGTACGTCGGTGATGACGCGTGGACAGGTGGTTCGAGTCGAGTCGGCACGCAGCGGTGATCGCGGACCGTTCGTCGTGACGGTTCGCCTGCTCGGCAGCGATGCCGCCGGCCAGTACGACGAGTACGTCGCGCTGTGGGCTGCATCGGCGCGTCGCTCGGTCGAGGTGGGTGGTCCGACGATGACGACGCGCGTGCGCTCGGGTGGCAATCGCGTGCTGCGCGTGGCATCTGCTGCTGCGTTGCTGTGCCTCGCCGTCGCCATGGTCCCCCTCGTCGCGACCGCTCGCGCAGATGCGCCCGACCGATCGAATCTGACGGCAACGTCGGACCCGACCCCCACGACAACGCTCATGCCGACCGGGCCGACGACGACGGTGACGACGGCGACGACGATTGCGCCCGCGACGACTGCTGCACCGACCACGACCGTTGCGCCGTCGGCGTCAGCGAACACCGCCACGACGCTGGCACCCGTCGCAGCAGGTGACGACACGCCGACCCTCACGCTCACCCTTCGGACCTCCGATGCCACCGGCACTGCCTCGATTCTCCAGCCGACGGTGTGGGAGATCGAGGTCGCCAACGTGGTCACCGCCACTGGCGGCGTGTCGGCTCATGGCGTCGACCTGGCAGTGACCCTGCCGCCCAACTGGAGCTACCAGTCGACGGTGTCGATCGCACCGCAGCGCTGTGACGTCGCACCGGTCGTCGCGCCCGTCGACAATGTGCAGACCATCACGTGGACCGACCTGTGCACGCTCGAGCCCGGCGAGGTGCTGACGCTCGCCGTCGGCTCCGTGCCCGAGCTCGCATCGGCACTGACGCCTGGTGTCGCTCGGGCCGACGGTGGCCGAGCCGCACACCGCTCGTCGGTGCGGCTCAGCGCCGAGGACGCAGCCGGCAACGCGCTCGGCTCGGCAACTGCCGCAGCCGCCACCGTGCTGCGCTCGGTCGATCTCTCGATCACACTCACCGACGGTGGCCCGGATGACCACGATGGTGATGACGGTGCCGACGGTGCCCGATTCGTCGTGATGTCGGACGGTCAGTACCGCATGGAGGTGCGCAATGCCGGGCCGGATGTGGCGCTCGGTCCGATCACCGCCACGCTCGACATCCCGAACGGCCTCATGCCGACTGCGGCGACTGGCACGAACTGGACGTGTGCGCTCGCGGCGCGTGTCACCTGCACCACGCCGGGCCCGCTCGGCGTCGGACAGGTGCTTCCTGCCATCACGGTGCCCGTCCGGCCCCTCGACCCGACGACCGGCACGGTCACCGCCACCGCCACCGTGACCAGCTCGTCGCTCGACATGCGCAGCGACAACGACACCGATACGGAGGTGACGCCGATCCGCGCAGAGAGCGACACCGCGATCTCGTCAGCGTTGTCGATCGCGACACTGGCTGCACCCGGCGCGCGGATCGACATGATCATCACCGTCGTCGCCAACGGACCGTCGCCGCTCAACGGCGATGTCGTCGTCACCGATCCCGTGCCGGTGGGAATGCGTTTCCTGTCCGCCAGCGGCCCGGGGTGGATGTGCGGTGCGTCGCGTGGTGGCCGGGCCTACACCGCCGACCCCGATGACAACGGCAAGCTCGAGTGCCGCCGCAACGCGCGCAACGTTGCCGCGGGTGCCCTGCCGGTGATCGTCGCCCGGTTCCAGATCGATCCGCTGGCCACTGCCGATGCCGTCGCGGCCGTCGGAACCACGCCGATCGGTGCCGTTCAGGCTCCCTCCGACACACGCGCCCAGAACGACCGGAGTGACGCCACCGCTGTCACGAATGCCGCCGGAGACGGCCTGCGGCTGTTCGTGAGCGACAGTGACGCAACAGCTCCGGCTGGTGGCACCATCTCCTACGACGTGATCGTGGGCAATCGCTCGACGATCCCGGATCCTGGCCCGATCGTCGTGACCGGTGCGGGGCCCAAGCAGGTTCGTGTCGATGCACTCGGCGGCGAGGGCTGGCGCTGCGATGCGCCGGCTCCCCGTTGGACGTGCACCTGGACCGGATCGGCGATCCTCGAGCCCGGCCAGACCCTGTCGCCGATCACGACGTCGGGCACCGTCGACGCCGAAGCGACCGGTGTGCTTCGCCACGACATCTCGGTGTCGGGTGCTGGTGGCGCCGGTGCCACGGCAAGCGTCGCCACACCGATCGGGCCGAAGGCGCAGCTCGCAGTGCAAGCAACGACGACCCCGCAGCCGTGGCCGATCGGCGGCGAAGGCACCACCAACATCGTCGTCCGCAACGACGGCCCGAGTGGAGAGCGCGGCCCCGTCGCAGTGACTGCGGTCGTCCCCGAGGGCACCGACGTCGCGACCGCACGCGGCAGCGGGTGGGACTGCACGATCGGGACCCGCATCCCGGGTGCGGGCACCACGGTTCGCTGTCTGGCTGCGGGCAACGGTTCGGTGCCGGTGGCAGGGCTCGTTCCGGCGGGCGACTCACTCCCACCGATCGCGATCACCGTTGCCCTGGGTGCGGATGCAACGGCTGTTCGTCAGGAGATCACGGTCGTCGGTTCAACCGACAGCACGCCGCACGCGGCAACTGCGTTCGCGTCGGTCGGCAGCACGGTCGACCTCTCGATCGTCGCCGATCGTCGCTGGACGCCGGTGCGCGGGGCAACGTCGACGCTGACCTGGACGGTCGCGAACGCCGGGCCCACCACCGCCGACGCGGGGGCGGTCACCATTGCGGTGACGTTGCCCGACGGCGCAACGTCAGCCGGGACGGGCGACGGTTGGACCTGTGCCGGCTCGACGCAACCGATGACCTGCACCCTCGATGGTGCGCTTGTCGCCGGCAGTTCGGCGAGCTTCACCCTCGACGTAGCCGTCGCGCCCGACGCGCCGGTCGGGGTGGAGACACCGTTGCGTGCGACGGTGTCGAGCGATGGGTCCGATCCGACCCCGGACGATGCAACGCTCACCCTGACCTCGTACGTGGGTGGCCCCTCGAGTGAGTCGGCCTCGGCCGGTCCGGTCCCGACCGAAGCGGCAACGGCACCGGCGACCGCAACGGCCGCCGCGTCGAACGAGGGTCTGCCAGCGGGCGCAGCGGACGTGCTGCTGCGATGCCTCGGCGGACTGGTCGTGCTCGATCTGCTCGCGATGGCGCTCGTGCTGCTGTTCGGCGCGCGTCGGCCGCGACTGGCTCTCTGAGTCAGGGTTCGCTCGGGCGATCCCACTCGCGCGAACGCTCCACCGCGCGAAGCCACTGCTCGTGCAGAGCGTCGGCAAGCAGTCGCCCATCACCTTCCACGGGCTCGAACGACGCGTCGAGTTGCCAACGGTCGCCGACCGCCTCCAACGAGGGCCACACATCCTCGGCCAAACCGGCGAGGAAGGCTGCGCCGAGCGCGGTGGTCTCCTGATCGACCGGACGTCGAACGGGCACGCCGATCTGATCGGCCTGCAACTGCAGCAGGAGATCCATCACCGAGGCACCACCGTCGACGCGCAGGTCGCGCAGCGGCGTGCCCGACACAGCAACCATGGCATCGACCACGTCGCGGGTCTGATATGCCATCGCCTCCACGGTTGCGCGAGCGAGATGCGCGCGCGAGGTGCCGCGAGTGATGCCGACGATCGTGCCGCGTGCGTACGGATCCCACCACGGGCTGCCGAGCCCGGTGAATGCGGGCACGATGAACACGCCACCGGTGTCGGCAACGCTGGCTGCGAGCGGACCGATCTCCGATGAGGCCTCGATCATCCCGAGCCCGTCGCGCAGCCACTGGATCGCCGCGCCGGTCACGAAGATCGCGCCCTCGAGCGCGTATGTAGTGGTGCCATCGGCAAGCGTCCATGCAACGGTGGTGAGCATGCCCTCCGACGGCGGGGGACAGGTGCTGCCGACGTTGAGGAGGACGAAGCTGCCCGTGCCGTACGTGTTCTTCGCCATGCCGGGTTCCACACAGGCGTTGCCGAACAGGGCGGCCTGTTGGTCACCGGCGATCCCCGAGATCGGGATGCCTGCGGGAACGCCACACCGCTCAGAGGTGAGGCCGAACCGACCGCTCGACGGACGCACCTCGGGCAACGACCGGAGTGGAACGCCGATCAGGTCGCACAGCTCGGGCGACCACGCCAACGTGCGGATGTCGAACAGCATCGTCCGGCTCGCGTTGGACGTGTCGGTCGCGTGGACCTGCCCACCCGTGAGGTTCCACAGCAGCCACGAATCGACGGTGCCGAGCGCGAGATCGTCGTCGACCGTGATGTGGCGGTGTTCGATGAGCCACGCCATCTTCGTGCCGGAGAAGTACGGGTCGAGCACGAGGCCCGTCTGCTCCCGCACGAGCGGCAGCGCACCCTGTCGATCGAGTTCCTCGCAACGGCCGGCGGTGCGACGGTCCTGCCACACGATCGCCGTGCCGTGGGGAGCGCCGGTGCTCCGGCTCCACGCCACCACGGTCTCGCGTTGATTGGTGATGCCGATCGCGGCGATGGTGACGTCACGCTCCGCCAGTTCGGCGATCACGTCGAGCAGCGTGTCGCGAACGCGCTCCCAGATCTCGATCGCGTCGTGCTCGACCCACCCCGGCTCGGGATAGTGCTGGGTGATCTCACGGTACGACGACAGCGGTTCGTGGCCGGAGGTGGGAAAGACAGCGCGGCTGCGGACGCCGGTGGTGCCGGCATCGATCGCCACGACGCAGGTGCGGTCGGCGGACATTGGCGGCGAGCGTACTGCGGGTCAGCGCTGCGGTCGGCCCGACCGGCCGCCACCGCCCGACGTTCGCTTCGTTGGGGCCGGCTTCGGGCGAGCCGTCGAGGTGGTCTGCGCGTTCGCGGACGCGGCCGCCTTCGCCTGACGTGCGGCAGCGGACTGGCCGCGCAGCTCACTCAGCGTCTTGCGTCGATACCCGAACTTCGCGAGCACTGCGCCGATCGCGACGAACAGCGGACCACTCACCAGCAGACCGGCGAACACGCCGGCATCCACCTGGTCGCGAGCGACGATCAAGAGGACCACGATCATGATCCCGATGTAGATCGCCCAATCGGTGACGAGTCGTTTCCACGGCACCGGGCGTGTCGAATCCCACGGCATGGGCACCTTGCTAGCACGGCGGTCCCTCTGGGGCGCACTCGATGTCGTAGCCTCTGCACACGTGCGAGTAGGCATCCTGACCGGTGGTGGTGACTGTCCGGGTCTCAACGCGGTCATCCGCGCCATCGTCCGGAAGGGCGAGCAGGTGTTCGGCGATGAGCTGATCGGGTTCCTCGACGCGTGGGATGGCGTGATGGAACGGCGCACGATGTCACTCGACGTCGCATCGCTGCGCGGCATGCTGCCTCGCGGTGGCACCTTGCTGGGCACGCGGCGGGGGAGCCCGTACGACCACGTCGACGGTACGCAGCGCGTGCTCGACACGTTCCGCGACATGGGGCTCGACGGACTTGTCGTCATCGGTGGCAACGGCTCGCTGAGCGTGGCAGCCCAGCTGTACGCCGATCTGCGTCTGCCGATCATCGGGGTGCCGAAGACGATCGACAACGACGTCGTCGGCACCGACATGACCTTCGGGTTCACGACAGCGGTGCAGATCGCCACCGATGCGATCGATCGTCTGCACACCACGGCCGAGAGCCACGACCGCGTGATGGTCGTGGAGGTGATGGGGCGACACGCCGGCTGGATCGCCACGCACGCCGGGATCGCGGGCGGTGCGACGGTCATCCTGATCCCCGAGCAACCGTTCGATATCGACGAGGTGTGCACCGTGCTGCGGCGCCGCCACGACCGCGGCCGGTATGCCTCGATCGTGGTCGTCGCGGAGGGCGCTGAGCCGGCCGCCGGCACGCTGCCGATCGGCCTGAAGGTGTACGACCAGTTCGGACACGTTCGGCTCGGCGGCATCGCGGAGACGATCGCCCACCAGATCGAGGCGCGCACCGGCTTCGAGGCGCGTGTTGTGCTGCTCGGCCACGTCCAGCGCGGCGGCACGCCGACTGCGTTCGATCGGATCCTCGCGACCCGCTACGGCATCGCGGCCATCGATGCCGTGCACGCCGAGGCGTGGGGGTCGATGACAGCCCTGCGCGGCAACGAAGTCGTGCTGTCGCCGCTCGCCGACACCGGTGGGCGCACTCGCCCCGTCGACCTGCAGCTGTATAGCGACGTTGCGTCGATCTTTTTCGGCTGACGCTCAGCCTCGGGCGACGAACCCGATCACGACCGGGGGTGTTGGTTCGATGTCGCGAGGAGCGTCGTCGGTCGGGACGCCGCATGCAGAGAGCGTCGCCACCACCATCACGGCGATCGCCGCCGCGATGGTGCGCACCCGCCAGCGGTTCATACGCCCACCTCTTCGGCCGGGAGCTCGAGGACGAAGCGAGCGCCGGATGCACCGTCGGGCCGGTCTTCC
>JBMOFX010000089.1:0-9848 GCA_049318665.1 Ilumatobacteraceae bacterium
GCGCAGGCGGGGCAGCAACTGCTCGGCCATCTGCACCAAGCCCTCAGCGGGAATCTCGTCTTTGCCTTCGGCGCGCAGCGCTGCGTTCTGTTCGGTGACGGCAGCTCGTACGGCGGGGATGCCGCCGGCAAGGGCGCGTTCGGCGACCGGGCGCTGTGCCTCCGGCAGCTCGGCGAGCACTGCGTTGCGGTGGGCGCGGCCGGGCTTGAGGCGCTTGGCCTTCGGGCGCTGCGGCAGTTCGGGCGGTGGGGTGAACGACGGGCGGCTGCGACGGTCGTTGCGGTCGGGACGCGGGCCACGCGCATCGGCACCTTCGCCGTCACGGCGGGGACGCCGGTCGCCGCTGGGTCGGTCGCCACCCGGACGGTCGCCGCCGCCGGGTCGATCACCACGCGGGCGGTCGTTGTCGCGGCGCGGACGCCGCTCGCGATCGCCACTCGGGCGGTCGCCGCGGTCGCTGCGCTCGCCGCGCTCGGGTCGGGCGCGGACCTGCGTGACGGCCTCGAACGGAACCGACGACGGGATCAACTCGAGCACCTTGCCCTTGTCGGACTTGCCCTTGATGTCGGTGACGGCGATGACGGTCTGGCGGTCGATCTCCGCCTCGACATCGGCCCGATACACCGATCCGGTGGCGGCACCTGCCGGCAGCAGCGCGCCATCGAGGACGCCCTTCGGCTCGCGTGCGCCAGCAGCGCGCCACGTCCACGTGCCGTCAGGCCGCGAGCTGGTGAGTTCGATGTCGATCCGTCGGGACATAGGGCCAGTACGGTACCCGCAGCGCCGCTGGTTCTGCACCGCCGATGCACCGCCGGTACCGTCTCTGCGTGCCCATCTACGCGCTCGGCGACCTCGTGCCCGACATTCATCCGGATGCCTACGTCCATCCCGATGCCGTGCTGATCGGCGCGGTGACCATCGGGGCGGAGAGCTCAATTTGGCCGGGTGCTGTGCTGCGGGGCGACGATGGATACATCTCGATCGGTGCGCGCACGTCGATCCAGGACAACTGCGTGCTGCACACCACCCCGGCGTGGCCGACGATCGTCGGCGACGACTGCGTGGTCGGGCACATCGTTCATCTCGAGGGGTGCACGATCGAAGACCACTGCCTCATCGGCAACGGCTCGATCGTGTTGCATCGAGTCATCGTTCGCACCGGTTCGATCGTCGCGGCCAACGCGGTGGTGCTCAACGACACCGAGGTGCCGTCGGGTTCGTTGGCGGTGGGCGTTCCCGCAACGATCAAGACCGGACGGGCGCGTCGCAGCGACATCGAGATCGGGGTTCACAGCTATCGAGCACGAGCTGTGCGCTACAAGGACGAGCTCCGCCGGATCGACGGGTGATCGCGCTCGTCGTGTCGGTGCCGCTCGATGATGTCGAGCTCGCATCCGACGTGCTGTGGGGTCTGGGGGTGGTGGCGATCGAAGAGCGGGCCGGCGACGGTCCGGGGATCGTCGAACTGTGGACCTCGCTCGGCGATGACCTCGACGTGGACCGCGACGCGCCAGCTCTCGCCGCCTGGCCGTCGCGATTGGTCGACGTCGATGAGTCGGTGGCCGACACGTGGCGCGCGCATGCCCTTCCGATCGAGATCGACACCGACCTCGTGATCTGTCCGGCGTGGGTCGATCCGGGGGAGCGGGCCGAGGGCATGACGGTGGTGTTCATCGAGCCGTCGTCGACGTTCGGACTCGGGGATCACCCCACGACACGCCTCACGCTGCGCGCCATGCGCCGGGTGCTTCGCCAGGGTCACTCGGTGCTCGACGTCGGCTGTGGCTCGGGCGTGCTCGCGATCACGGCGGTGCTCTCGGGGGCGGCATCGGCACATGGCATCGACATCTCGCCTGCGGCCGTCCCCACCACGATGGCGAACGCTCAGCGCAACGGCGTCGTCGAACGGGTGACCGTGGCGACGACGCCACTTGCCGAGGTCGACGGGACGGCTGACGTGGTGCTCGCCAACATCCTCGCTCCTGAACTGGTGGCGATGGCGGCTGATCTGCGCCGAGTGGTCGCGCCGGGTGGCGTGCTGATCGTGAGCGGGATCCTCGCCGATCGACACGACCACGTGCTCGCCGCACTCGCGCCGTTGGAAGTGGAGCGGATCGATGCGCTCGACGGATGGGTAGCGATCACCCTGCGCTGAACCGTGAGCGTGAACCGTGAGCGTCAGGCTCGGGCGAGCAGCGCAGCGACCTCGGATGCCAGGGGGATGGAGGGCACCGCGCCAGGCCGAGTGGTGCTCAGCGCAGCAGCCGCCGAGGCGTAACGAAGCGCGTCCGCGAGGGTGTCGCCAGCAGCCAGGCGTGCCGACATCGAGCCACAGAACGTGTCACCCGCGCCCGTGGTGTCGACTGCGTCCACCACGAACGGCTCCACCTTCGTGATGCCGTCCGACGTGTGCACGGTCGCGCCCTGCGCACCGAGGGTGACCACCACCGCGCGCACGCCCTGTGCGAGCAGCGCATCGACGCCGCCCAGCAACTCGACCTCGTGTTCGTTCGGCACCACGATGTCGACGAGTGCCAGCAGTGATGTTGGGAGCGGACGTGCCGGTGCCGGATTGAGCACCGTTGTCGCGCCGGCGGCACGCGCCAGTGCGAACGAGTGCTCGATCGCGGGCAGCGGCACCTCGAGCTGCGAGAGCACCACACGCGTCGCGGGCAGGTGGTCGACCGCAACGCGCATGTTCGCGCCCGACACGACGATGATGAAGTTCTCACCGTTGCCACCCACCCCGATGAGCGCTCGACCGGTCGGCACGCCGCTGACGACCGCGACAGCGGTGGTATCGATCGCGTTCGCCGCCATCACGTCGAGCAGCGCCGATCCGGCTGCGTCGTCGCCGACGGCTGACACGAACGCCGTGCGCGCCCCCGCACGTGCGGCGGCAACGGCCTGGTTGAGTCCCTTGCCACCCGGGTGCTCGGCATACCCGTCACCCATCACGGTCTCACCGGGGAGTGGCAGCACCGGTGCCGTGCACACGAGGTCGAGATTGGTGCTGCCGACCACGCACACGTCGAAGTCGGTCATCACAAGCCTCCGGGGCGGAACACCGCCGGACGCTTCTCGAGAAATGCGGCGACGGCCTCGCGGTGCTCGTCGCTCGTCCAACATGCCGCCAGCAGTTCCTGCTCGCGCCGTTGGATGAGGGTGAGGTCAGTTTCGGTCGCGTTCTGCGTGAGCAACGCCTTCGTCATCCGCAGCTGTAGGTCGGGGTTCGCCGCATAACTCGCGGCCACCTCGAGCGCGGTGTCGAGCAGTTCATCGGGCGGCGCAAGCCGATCGGCGAGACCGATCTCGTAGGCCACCTCGCCCGAGATGACGCGCCCCGAGAGGAACAGGTCGCTCGCCCTGCCGAACCCGACGCGTTGTGCGAGGAGGCGGGTGCTCGCCAACTCAGGAACCAGACCGACCTTGATGAACCCCATACCGAGCTTCGCGGTGGTCGACGCGATGATCTGATCGGCTGGCAGGCACATCGTGACGCCGATCCCGATTGCGGGGCCGTTGATCGCGCACACGATCGGCTTGCTCTCACGGATGAGTGCCACCCAGTCGAGGCCTGCCGGCATGCCACCGACCCCACCCGCAGTGTCGCGGCCGGGATCGCTCCCGGAGATCCGAGATTGGAACGTCGCCTCCATGTCGGCACCGGCGCAGAAGCCGCGGCCGTTGCCCGTCATCACGATCGCGCCGACCGTCGGATCCTCGTTCGCCGCCCGGATCGCGTGCGCCTGCTCGTCTGCCATCGTGGGCGTCCACGCGTTCAGCCGGTCGGGCCGGTCGAGCCGCAGCACCACGATCTCGCCCACTCGTTCGACGGCGATCTGTGTGTAGTCCATCGCAGCATCGTGCCACGCGACCTGCGCGCCTGCGGTCAGGCGAGCGCGTACAGGGCCGAGAAGTCGGTGCGATCGAACGCGGGGAGGTACGAGCGGATCGCGTCACGTCGGAACAGGTCGCAGAGATCCGGGCGGAAGAACCGAGCGCCTTCGCGCACGACGTAATTGAGGATGAAGAAGCGGTACACCTCCGGCAAGAACTGCAGCTCCTCGGAACTCAGCGGGTAGACGTCGGCATAGGCGCGCACGAAGGCGAGGAAGCTCGGTTCGATGAGCGTGTGCGGGCCGTAGGTGAACTGCGTCCGATCGCCGGTGGAACTCGATACACGCGACAGGAAGTAGAAGTCGAGCATCCGCGGCTCGATGCGGAACCAGTCGTAATCCCAACGGCTGAACAGTCGAAATGTGCCGTCCGGTCGGTGCTGCACGGAAAAGTTGCCGAGGTTCCAGTCGATGAGAACGGGCATCTTCGTCCACTCGTCGTAGCCGAGCGACACGAGCCGTTCGAGGAACTCGTGGGTGTGGCGCCACAGCACCCCGATCGACTCTGGATGGAGCCCGAAGTTGCGCGGTGCGAAGGGGCTCTCGAGCAGATCGAGCAGATGGATCGCGTCGCTCTTCACCGTCTTGGATCCGCCGGGGATCTGCGGCGCGAGGTCGGCGCAGGCGAGGTGGAACTCGGCCATCTCCCGGCCGAGGTTCTGGATCTGCTCGAGGCTGAGCACCTTCGGCAACGCATCGCCGCGGGGCACGTCGTCGTAGAAGACGGCCCACATCGTTCGGTCGTACCACGTGTAGATGTGCGCTCGTCGCCCGGTCTCGAGGTCTCGGGCCATCCACACATCGGCGAGCATCCCGGCAAAGCGCGTGGTGTCGAGCAGTTCCGCGCACCGACGGAGCCGCTCGTGGTCTTCGAGGAACAGAAAGTAGGAACCGTACGACGACACCTTCGACACGAGCGTGGAGCCGTCGTCGAGATGCACCCGGTACACCCGGTTGGTCGAGACATTGGCGCTCACCTCGTCGAGCGAGGTGATGTGGCGAGGATCGCCGTACTCCGTCCACGCCGCATGCACCACGTCGCGGTGCGTGGTTGCCGCGGTCATGCGGCGGAGGTTACTCGTGGCCGGTCAGACGGCGTCGCGAGCGCGCACACCGATGGGCGCGATGAGGCGATACCCGGCGTCGTGCCGCTCGTCTTCACTCTCGCCGCCCCAGTACCCGTACTCGTGGTTGGTGCGAGCGAACTCTTGGCACGTGCTGTTGACGATGCACGACGAACACACCGCCCGCGCCGTCGCCTCACGGCGCTCGCGCGCCTGCGGGCGCTCGGCCGGGGGAGGGAAGAACAGGTGCGTCAACCCCTTGCACGCAGCGGATCGCATCCAGCGATCATCGGTCAATTCCCGATGGAACAGGGTCTCTACCGCGGCCATGGGTCCCCTTTGCAGACGTAGTGCGGGCGTGTGTAGCGGCCGCTCCAGCGCATCCCCTCAGACCCGCTGCCCCCAGGCAGTGGACGCTGTTGCAGTCGACGTGGGGACTGTAGAACTGCCCTGACCGATCAGTCAATTGCAGACAGCAAGAAAGTTCGTCAAGATCCGAGAATCGTCCGAACACCGCTGGCGAAGCGGTCGACGTCGTCGGATGTGGTGTCCCATGCGGTCATCCATCGCGCCTGGTTCCGGCTGGTATCCCACGGCCAGAAGAAGCACCACTCCTGCAAGGTGGCGGTCGATCCGGCCGGCAGGATCGGGAACACGCTGTTCACCTGGGGGGCCGCGTCGTACTGGATCCCAGGGATCCCGACGGTGGCGTCGTACAACCGGGTGGCCAGTCCGTTCGAGTGCTGCGCGAGCCGGATCCACAGATCGTCGTGGAGGATCGCGTTGAACTGGGCGGCGACGAACCGCATCTTCGACGGCAGTTGCGTCACTTGCTTGCGGATGAACAGTGACCGCTTCGCGAGGTCGGGGTTGAGGAACACGACCGCCTCACCGAACGCGATGCCCGCCTTCGTCGCGCCGAAGCTCACGACATCGACACCGGCATCGACCGTGAACGAACGAAGCGCCGCGACAGTGCCGCCGAGCGCCGCGGTGGCGTTCGCGATGCGGGCACCGTCGAGGTGCACGAGCATCCCCATGCGATGCGCGGCGTCGCACAACGCGGCCACCTCGTCGGCCGTGTAGACCATGCCGAGCTCGGTGCTTTGGGTGATCGAGAGCACGCCCGGTTGCGCATGGTGCTGCACCCCGATGAAGTGCTCGAGTTCGGCGAGTTGTTCGGGGACGAGCTTGCCGTCGGCGCTCGGCAGCGTGAGCAGTTTCGAGCCCAACACCCGCTCGGGCGCACCGGTTTCGTCGACCGCGATATGCGCCCACTGGCTGCACACCACGCAGTCGGCTGGGCGGATCATCGACGCCAGCGCGAGCACGTTTGCGCCGGTTCCGTTCCACACCAGCAGGCTGCTCGAGGTCGGTCCGAACAAATCGCGGAAGCGGGCCTCGGTCTCGGCCGTCCAGCGATCTGAGCCGTACGCGAGGGCATGACCTTCGTTCGCGTCGAGGAGCGCTTGCATCACCAGTGGGTGTGCTCCGGCGGCATTGTCGCTCGCGAATGCACACGACGGGGGAGGGGGCAGCTGCATCTCGGCAGTATGCCCGTCGGGGTGTGGCCTCGCCTACGCCCCGAAACGAGTGACGATCACGCGTCCGTTGCGCTCGGCGGCGCTCGGACGCAGGTCGCTCACCACGAACGCACGCTGCAGCCAGCGGTCGAAGCCGTCGAAGCGCGGCGTGAAGGGGCTGCGACCGTGCACCGCGACGGCGTTGTCGACCACGAGCAGGTCGCCCGGCTCGAGCACCACGCCCGTGCGGTGCGACGCGACGGCCTGTGCAAGCACGCGCAGTGCGTCGTCGGCCGCCTCGTCGGTGCCCACCATCAGGTCGGCGTCGAACACCATCGTCGGTGTGTGCGGATCGCCAGCGAGCACTGGCATCGGCGCGCCGAGCAGGTTCGGTCGGCCATGCAGGTAGCTCTCGTCGACCGCCGTGCGAAAGCGCGGCTCGAACAGCGTGGTGCGCACGTCATGGGGGAGCAACGGCAGGACCTCGTGGATCGACGACAGCGTGGTGACCGCGGAGGCGTCGCCGCGCAGGCACAGCAGCAGCAGGTAGCGCGGCCGGTGCGGGTGGAACGCCGCCTCGGTGTGGAACATCAACTCGACCTTCGACGAGGTGGACACCTGCAAGGTCTCGGTGCCGGCGACGGGCACCAGTTGCTGGACGATGTCGCCCCCGTGCTCGGGCTCGTAGCCGACGGGCTGGCCGAGCAGGCGTGCCACGGTGAGGAGGGTGAACTCACTCGCGTGGTCTTTCGTCGTGGGTGTGGTGGGTGTCGCTGGCGTTTGGGGGAGTTCGCCGATGGGCGCCTCGCGCAGCAGGAGCGCACCGCTGCGGTGCGGGGTGTCGACGAAGTCGGTGAGGGCCTCATAGACGGCTGGTGGAACGTTCCTGCCCGCGTGGGTCGCGGCCCGGACGAACGCCTCAGCATGGGGGTGGTCGGTCGGAACGACGACCGACGGCCACTCGGCGGCGACGACCGGGGGTGTGGCGTGGAGCAGGTCGGAACGCATGTTCCAGATGGTATCAGTAGTGGAATGTCGCCACCATGACGCAGAGGTGAACGTTGCTAGGCTCGCAGCGTGATGGAAGTGGAGGACCGGATCGGGGAACTGGGGTCGACCCTCACCGAAGCCGAACGTCGTGTCGCACAGGTGGTGCTCGATCGACCACAACTCGTGGCCTTCGGTACCGTCGCCGACCTCGCGGCGCAGGCCCACGCTGGCGCAGCAACCGTGCTCCGGTTTGCTTCGAAGCTCCGCTACGACGGGTTCAGTGCCCTCCAGGCGTCGGTGCAGGATGATCTGGCCAACCAACTCCGACCCGCCGCCGAGCGCATTCGCGAGCCCAGCGGCGATGATCCGCTCGGCCGGCACCTGCAGGTCGAGATCGCCAACGTGCAGGCCACCCTCGCCGCCCTCGACCCTGATGCGATTGCCGATGCGGTCGACCATCTCGCCCGACTCGACGCGCGGGTGTTCATCATCTCTGGCGACGCCTCGCGTGGCGTTGCGACACAACTCGCCGTCGACCTCGGCGCGTTGCGCGACGACGTCGCACTCATCGATGGCAACGACATCGCCGTACGCCGTCAGATCGCGCTGCTGCGGTCGACCGACGTGGTCATCTCGCTCGACCTGCGCCGATACGAGCGTTGGGTGGTCGATGCCGCCCGCGCGGCGGGGGAGGCAGGGCCGTGGTGCCTCGCAGTCACCGACAGCGTGCTCTCGCCGCTCGCGCAGGTGGCACAGCGGACGTTCGTGGTGTCGGCGGCCGCGGCCGGTCCCTTCGACAGCCATGTCGGCACCTTGGCGTTGTTCAACTTGCTCGTCGCATCGGTCGCCGACCGACTGCGATCCGTTGCCACCACGAGGCTCGACCGCCTCGAAGCCGTGTGGCAACAGTCCCTCACCGACGGTTGAGCGCTACGCTCCGGCGGTCCCCGAACGAAGGAATTGCCACCGTGGCCGAACAGAAGCTCTCCCCGCTCCAAGCCGCCGAGGCCCGTCGCCGCGCTGAGGAGGAGGCGAAGGCCAACCGGGTCGCACGTACGTTCACCGATGAGGAGAAGGCACAGCGCAAAGAGCGCGTCGCTGCAGCCAAGGATGCGCTCAGCCGATCGGTCGGTTTGAAGGGCGATCATGTGGCGCCGGCCCGAGCTGCGCTGAAGACCTACCTCCAGCGACTCAACGAGCCGAAGCAGCCCAACGACGAGCAGTTCGCCGCTCTGGTGGCGGGCCCGTTCACGGCGCCTCCGAAGAAGAAGGCCAACGACCGCCGATTCTGATCGGGGGAGCGGCCGTGGCCGCAACACGATGTGACATCACGTCGTGACGTAGCAACGCGATGTCACGACGTGTTCTCGACGAAACACCGTTGCGGGTCTCGCTGTGCATCTCGCCCTAGGCGTAGCATTTCGTCATGACGAAATCAGCCGGCGATGGACAGGGGCGGACGATCGAGGTCGTGCGGTGCCGTTGGTGCCGACATCCGCTGGCCGAGCGCACCGGTCCGGGTCGGCCCAAGCAGTTCTGCTCGCAGCGATGCCGTCAGTGGGACTGGGTGGCTCGCCAGCGAGCGCACGACTTGGCGCTCAGCGAGGGCGAGCTCGTCACCGCACGCAGCGAACTCGATGCGTTGCACGACGATCTGTATGTGCTGCAGTGCGCGGTCGCCGACACCCAACGAGATCTCGAACATCGGATGACCGTCGAGCAGGCGATGAGCGCGTTGCGTTGGCTGCTCGAGGCGGCGGAGCCCTTGGCAAACCGCCGTGTCGGTCCCGCTCGATGATCAGCCGAGTTCCGCCACAACGCCCATAATCATCGTTATGTCAACTCGGCTATCGGGATCTGAACGGTGGTCTCCCCGCTCGTGCGAGCTCTTCGATCAGCCGCGCGGGCGTAGCTCCGTAAACTTGGTAGCGCGTCCACTCACGGGGCTGCGATTGCCATGAATGCTGGGCCCACGACCACGATCGGCACGCCTGCCCAGTACCAGGCAACGCTCCCCGTGGATGTTCGTGAACTGCGCACATGACACACAGCTGCAGCAAATCCGAATGGTGCAGCGAGCACAATGCTCTCCCGCCACACGCCGGGATCAAACAGGCCACACGACGTCACGATGAACACGGCAGATGACGCCGCAACTGGCCAGACAAACGACTGAGCGGGGAACGCATCGTCGAGTACGAGGAGGCCAGATCGCAAGGCGATGATCATCATCCTGCACACGGTCACCACCATGACGCCTACAGCTGTCACGTACACCCCGAGCGCAACAGACTGCAGCATCATTGACACCCACCCACTACCAAATCGTTCTACTTCTGCGAGGGGGCCGTCAACTCCTAGCGCCTGCCAAT
>JBMOFX010000090.1:0-9711 GCA_049318665.1 Ilumatobacteraceae bacterium
CGGACCGTTCGGCGCATCGGTGCAGCCGTGGTCCGTCGTTCGATTGATCTGGCGAGGGCTCCCGCCTGACGGCAGAGCGACCCTCGCGTGACGGGAGAGTGTACCGGGCATGACCGCCGGGGACCGGCATCCCCGGGGCGTCAGCGGTACCGACGCATGTGGACGCTCTGGACCAGCCCAATGAGCACCAGATACGTCACCAGACCGGAGCCGCCGTAGGAGATGAACGGCAGCGGAAGCCCGGTGACGGGCATCAACCCGATCGTCATGGCGACGTTCTGGAAGAGCTGCCAGAGGATCATCGTGAATACCCCTCCGCAGAGGTACACCCCCATCAGGTCCTTCGATAGGTGCGCGATGCGCCAGATCCGGAACAGCACGAGGGCGAACAGGGCGATGATCACCGCACAGCCGATCAGTCCGAACTGCTCCCCCACCGCCGACATCGGGAAGTCGGCCCACTGGACCGGGATGTCGTTGCGAGCGTTGGTGAGCGGCCCCTGCAGCCACCCCTTCCCCGAGATGCCACCCGTCGCGATGGCCCGGAGGGCGTTGCGCGGTTGGTAGATGTAGTCGGCGAGTGCCGGGTCGGTGGAGTTCTGGTTGAAGAACGCGGTCACTCGCGTGAGCTGATACGAGTTGACGACGCCCGAGAGGAGCGCCGCCATCACCGTCACCACCGACATGACCGTGATGAGCACGATGTAGCGAGCCTTGGCGCCGGCGACGAGCATCACCCCCATTGCCATTGCGACGAGCACGGAGGCGCCGCCGAGGTCGGGCTGCAGGATGATCAGTGCAACCGGCACACCGACGATCGTGAGGCCGCCGAGGAAGCGCGGGTACGACACCTCATCGCTGCGTTCCTCCGACAGATACGCGGCCAGTGCGAGCAAGACGGTGGCCTTCGCGAACTCGGCCGGCTGGACCTTGAGTGGGCCGAGGTCGAAGCTCAGCCGTGCCCCGTCGCTCACTGCGCCCGTGAGGATCACCAGCACCAGCAGCATCACAGTGACGCCGTAGAGAAACCTTGCTCGCTCGCGCAGCATCTCGTAATCGACCGCCATGACAACGACCATCGCGATCACCGACACGATCACGAACACCACCTGCCGGGTGACGAACAGGAACGGATCCGGATGCTTGGTTCGTGACGACGAGTAGATGACGAAGCACCCGATCGTGACGAGCGCTGCCACCGCCAGCATCAACACCCAGTCGATGTTGCGAGTCGGGTCGCTCGGGCTCGAGCCGAGATTGCCGAGCCCAGAGTCCGGTCGGCTCTGACGAAACGTCAACGCCATCGGGTCACTCGCGAATGTTCGCGTCGTACCCGCCGAGGCAGCCGGGGTTGGCGAGATCGAGTGGTGCGGCGGCGTACGGCTGATTCACATCGAGCATGTCGGACGGACTCACGGGCCGGGTGTTGCCGGTGGCGATCGCACTGAAAATGCACTTCACGACCGGGGCCGCCGCCTTCGAGCCATAGCCGCTCTTTTCGAGGTAGGCGACGACGGTGTAGGGCTGGTTCGGATCGAGACTGAACGCACCGAACACCGACGAGTCGTTCCACGGATATTGTGCGGCGCCCTGTGCTGTGCCGGTCTTGCCGGCGAGCGGGAGCTCATCGTGCGGATAGTCCTGGAACAGCTTCTCGCCGGTCGCGCCGCGGTAGCGACCACGCGGGTACTCGACACCGCATCTCGGATTCGGATACGTCGGGCACAGCACGCGCTGCAAACCAGCGACGATGGGGTCGCGGATCTCGGGCGGCATCGACAGCTGGCGCTTGATTTCGGGCTTGTCGAAGGCCTGAATGATCGTGCCGGCAGGAAGGTCGGCGAACCCAGGAGCACCGACCAGATCGGGCGTCAGCGGGGCCAGGATCGCGGCGACCACGTGCGGTCGCATCACGAACCCACCGTTGGCGATGGCGGCATAGGCATTGGCCAGCTGCATCGGGGTCGCTGCGAACAAGCCCTGGCCGATCGCCACCTGCACGAGGTCGCCGGTGACAAGCCGCGGTGACTCACCCTTCGCAAGCACGCCCTTCTCGACAAGCTCCTTCTTGACGGCATCATCGGGGATCCGGCCATCCCATTCGTAGGGAAGGTCGATGCCCGTGTCGGCACCGAAGCCGAACTCCTCGAGGTCGGCCTTGAGCTCATTGCGTCGTCCGGGCAGCGTGTAGAAGTCCTCGCCGAGACGGTAGAAGAACGTGTCGGAGCTGACGGCCAGCGCTTCCTCCACCCGAACCGGGCCGTACCGGCTCGGCTGGCCAAAGGGATCGATCGCGTTCTTGAACTCGCATCGCACGCCGGTGTTGCACACCGACTTTTCGATCGACGTGAGCTTGTAGGTGCCTTCGTCCTGCCAGATGTCGTTGGCCGTGATCAGCCCGCTGTGCATTGCCGACCACGCCACGAAGGGCTTGATCGTCGAGCCGATGTTGTAGCGACCCTGCAGGGCTCGGTTGACGAGGATCGACCGGTCGGGGTCGTCGCTCTTCGGGAAGATCTGGTCGAACTTCTCCTTGCTGATACCCGCGGAGAACCAGCGGTTGTCGAAGGTCGGGTAGCTCGCCATGGCCCTCACCTGGCCGTTGGAGTCGTCGAGCACCACCACTGATCCGGCCGGTGCCTTGTACTGGATCCACTCCTGATCGCCGAACTCCTTCGAGCTCGCGTAGACACGCTTGCCCTCGGGGTCCTTCGGGTCGATCGGGTTGTGGGCGGCGCGATCACCCTGGGTGGTGTCGGTCGGGAGATCGCGGCGCTGACGCAGCTTGGTCTGCAACGCCTCTTCGGCGTATTGCTGCAGGTCGAGATCGATCGTGAGCTGGATGTCGTTGCCGGCCACGGGCTTCACCTCGTCGATGAGTCGCACGGTGTTGCCCGCCGCATCGACCTCCCACACCTGTTTGCCCGGCGTCCCGTGCAGCACCGACTCCATCGAGGCCTCGATCCCGAACTGACCGACACGCTCGTTGAGGCTGTACCCCTTCGCCTTGTACTCGTCCACATTCTCACTGGTGAGCAGGCCCATGTAGCCGACGACATGACTCGCCAGCGGCGCGTACGGATAGACGCGTCGCCATTCCTCGATCGCATCGACCCCCGGGAAGTCCTCGCGGCGCTCGAGGAAGAACTGCACGCTGTCCTCGGTGACGTCTTGCACCAGCGGGAGCGGCAGGAGCGGGTCAGCCTGCTGTAACCCGACCTCGTACCGCTGCTCGAGATCGGCGATCGGCACCTTGAGCGGGCCCGACAGACGCGCGAAGAGCGCGTCGCGGTTCTTCTTCTTGCGGACGACCGACCAGTCGACGGTGACGGTCAGCACGCGTTGGTTGTCGGCGAGCACCCGCCCGTCGGAGTCGAAAATGCGACCGCGCTCGGGCGGAACCGTGACCGTGCGGATCTTCGATCGGTCGACCGTCTGCTGGTACTCCTCGGCGCGTACGCCCTGCAGGAACCAGAGTCGCGTGCCGAGCGCGCCCACGAGAACGAGCGCCACGAGGGCGAGCACGCTCAGTCGCGAGCTCCGACGGTCAACGGGCATTCGAACATTCTGGCTGATCGAGCGAGCCGAGTGGCCGCGCGGTCGAGGCGACGGACGTCACCGTTCTCCCTCGGGCATGGCCTTCCACTTCGGCCGTCGCACGCACATGCACCATCGACCGAGTGGCACGAAGAGCGGGCTCAGCACGAATGCGAACCCGGCCACGACCGGGACGATGACGAACAGGCGCTGATCGAAGCGGGAGTCGTCACCGATGAGAGCCTGGGCAATGGGGGTGAACGTCTCGCCCACGGCGGCGCCGAGCGCGGTGAACAGGCCGCAGAGCCACCACGGTGGCGTGGGTGTAAGGCTCAGCACATAGCCCGCCACGAAGCCGGCGAGGCCGTACACCAACGCCGTCAACCCGATGGGTGTGCCGGTGGACAGGTCGTACATCAGACCGAGTGTGAACCCGGCGACCGCACCTCGTTCTGGCCCGGTTCCGGCACCCGTGGCTGCGGCCAACGCGAGGACGATTTGGAACACCACCCCGAAGGGCCGGATCTCGGTGAGGACCGTACGTTGGAGAGCAACGACGAACAGACCGACGGGCAGCAGGCGCGGCAGCGGTCCGGTGAGGAACGATCGCACCTCAGCTCCCGCTCGTGGCGGGCGTGAACCGCAGCACTTGCACGAAGTTCAACTTGTCGAGGCTGCCTGCGCCGAGCGTCACTTCGACGCGCAACGTTCGCGTACCGGTTTGCGGCGTGACGGCGCTGACGGTGCCGATGGGCAGGCCGGGAGGGGCGATCGAGCGCAGGCCACCCGCCGTCTGCACCGGCGAGCCGACCTTCACTCGTCCGTACGACGATGAATCCTCGATGAACCGCAGGATGAGCGGCTGATCCGGACCCTGCCCTGTGAGCGTGCCTGTCTCACGGATGATCTCTCGTGGCACCGTCGTGGTCGTGACCGTCGGCTGCGTCGTCACCGTGCTCACCGTGCTCAGCGTCGGATCGAACGTCGCGCCGGTGCTGGTGACCGGCGCCGTCGGATCGATCGTGGTGCTCGGTGCCACGGTCGTGCTGGTGGTGGCGGGGTTGATGGGGTCGAGCGGTCCGACGGGCGGCGCCAGGGCATCCGCGATGGTCGTCGTGGTTGTCGTGGTCGACGTGGCCGTCGGCGCCCCTTGCTCGGTCGGTCGTAGCGGTGTACTCGTCGGCACCTCGATGGTGCCGTCGGCCGCGGTGAGCACCTTCGCCCCGATGTTGAAGCCAGGGTCGATGATCAACAGCACGATCGCGGAATTCGGAAAGACCGTGTTGATCTTGCCGACGAGCCCGCGGCCGTTCACCACGGGCATGCCGACCGCGATGCCATCTTTGCTGCCGCGGTTGATCTCGACGGTGTACTGGAAGTTGCCCGGTCGCGTGCCCTGCACCTGCGCCGTCACCGTCGGATAGTCACTGGTACCGAGCAGGCGGTTGAGCGTGAGCAGCTCCTGGTATTCGAGGATCGCCGCACGCGCTTCGATCACCGCACCCTGTTGGGCATCGAGTTGCGCCTGGAGCACCTGGTTCTCGCGACGCAGGTCGTCGTAGTTCGTGATCCCGTTCCAAGCGTTGACGATCGGGCGAGAGATCGTGCGCGACGCGGCGTCGAACGGCTCGAGCGCAAGGGCGAAGATGCTGCGCCCGCGGTCGAGGATCGCGCTGCCGCGCGTGTCGAACGTGATCAACAGGATGGAGGTGAGGACGAGCAAGGCGATGACTCGCCGTCGCCCGATCGAATAGACGGCCATGGATGCGAGGAGCTACTCGTCGCCGCCCAGCGACATCAGCCCCCGCATCGCATCGATGTTCTCGAGCGCCCGACCCGAGCCGATCACGACGCTGAACAGCGGTTCATGAGCGATCCGGATCGGCATCCCCGTCTCGTGGGTGAGTCGCTGATCGAGACCGGCGAGCAGTGCGCCGCCACCGGTGATCGTGATCCCCTGTTCCATGATGTCGGCGGCGAGCTCGGGCGGGGTCTTGTCGAGCGTTGCCTTCACCGCGTCGACGATCGCCGAGAGCGGCTCCGCGAGCGCTTCGCGCACCTGCTCGGTGGTGAGGGCGATGGTGCGCGGCAACCCGCTGATCATGTCTCGACCGCGGATGTCGGCGGTGAGTTCGTCCTCGAGCGGCCACGCCGACCCCATGTGCATCTTGATCTCCTCGGCGGTGCGGTCACCGATCGCGAGCGAGAACTCCTTCTTCACGTACTGCAGCACTGCGTCGTCGAGTTCGTCACCCGCGACACGGACGGACTGTGCCGTGACGATGCCGCCGAGCGAGATGACCGCCACCTCGGTGGTGCCGCCGCCGATGTCGACGATCATGTTGCCACTCGGCTCGTGGACCGGGAGGTCGGCACCGATGGCAGCGGCCATCGGCTCTTCGATGATGTGCACGGGCTTGCGCGCACCCGCGTACTCGGCAGCGTCCTGCACCGCACGCTGCTCGACCTGGGTGATGCCCGACGGCACGCAGATCACCATGCGCGGCTTGCTCCACCGACTGGCATGCACCTTCTGGATGAAGAACCGGAGCATCTTCTCGCAGACCTCGAAGTCGGCGATGACGCCATCCTTCAACGGGCGGATGGTCTTGATCCGGCCGGGCGTGCGGCCCATCATCCGCTTGGCTTCGATGCCGACGGCAACGGGGCGGCCATCGGTGATGTCGATGGCCACGACGGAGGGCTCGTTGAGGACGATGCCCTGACCGCGTGCGTAGATGAGCGTGTTGGCCGTGCCGAGGTCGATCGCGAGGTCACGGCCCAGCGCCAGTGGATTAGATCTCGCCATGTGGGGCCTGCCTTCGTCAGCCGATGCGTTCGCCGAAGGCGTCCGCAGACGGTGACCAAGTGTAGCCCTGCACCACCGTGGGGTGGCTTCGGGTCAGAGACCGGGGAAGAAGATGCCCAACTCGCGCTCGGCCGACGCGAGCGAGTCGCTGCCGTGAACGAGGTTCTCGGTGAACAACGTGCCGAAGTCGCCGCGGATTGTGCCGGGTGCGGACTTCAGCGGGTTGGTCGCACCCATCATGGCGCGCACGACCTCCCACGTGTCCTGCGGTCCCTCGAGCGCCAGCGCTACGACCGGGCCGCGGCTCATGAACGTGACGAGCTCGGCGTAGAACCCCTTGCCGACGTGCTCTTCGTAGTGACGGGCGAGCGTGTCGGCGTCGAGCGTGCGCAGGTCGAGCGCCACGACCTTCAGGCCCTTGGTCTCGAAGCGGGAGAGAATCTGGCCGACGAGGCCGCGCTCGACGGCATCGGGCTTGAGCAGGACGAGGGTGCGATCAGACATGAGGCGTGAGGCTACCGGCGGTGATCCCAATGACGCCGAGGAGACGGGAGCGCGAACACGTTGTGACATCGCGTCCGTACGTCGCAACGCGATGTCACGTCGTGTTGCGAACTGCGGGCTGGAGCCCGGCGACCGGCCTCAGGGCATGCGGCGATGGAGCGCACGGCGAGCCGCGGCGACGCGGAGCTGAGCACTCCAAAGCAACACGACGTGGCAACACGTCGGAACGTATCAACGCGATGTCACATCGCGTTGCCGGAATCGGCGGTCGACGCGCCGGACGTCGTGCGACTCAGGGCATGAGGCGCTTGAGCGCGGGGCGGGCCGCGCCGACGACGTACAGGCTGCCGGCCACCAGAATCGCGTCGTCACCACCTGCGAGGCGCAATGCTCGCTCGCACGCCTGCTCGGGGGTACTGCACTCGATGACTTCGTCGCATCCGAGTGCGAGCGCGGCCTTCGCGATGGCCGAACTGTCGAGCCCACGCGGCGATGGCGCCGTGCAGGTGAGCACGACATCAAACTCATCGACACGCAACGCGGCCAAGAGTTCGTTCACGTCGCGCGTCTTCAAGCAGCCGACGATGAGGTAGCTCATGCCGGCCGGATCGAAGTCGTCGAAGAACACCTGCGATGCGACGTCGGCGCCGGCCGGGTTGTGCGCGCCATCGACGATCACCAGCGGCTGGTGCCCGATCACTTCGAAACGTCCCGGCATCAACACCTGGGCGAAGCCCTCCCGCACCACGTCGTCGGTGAGCGGCTGCGCGAAGAACGCCTCCACGGCAGTGAGCGCCACGATTGCGTTGTCGGCCTGATGGTGCCCGTGGAGCGGAACGAAGACCTCGCGGTACACCGTCGTCGGTGTGCGCAGATCCACCAAGCGACCACCGAGCGCGAGTTGGTTCTCGGCCACGTCGAAGTCGTCGCCGCGAACCAGGTGGCTCGCACCGCCGGCGCTGGTGAGGATGTCGACGAGATCGGGATCCGTCTCACCGATCACCACCACACTGCCCGGCTTGACGATGCCCGACTTCTCGCGTGCGATGTCGGCAGTGGTGGGGCCCGCGTACTCGTTGTGATCCATGCCGATGTTAGTGACGACGGCAACCTGGGCGTCGACCACGTTCGTCGCGTCCCACCGGCCGAGCATGCCCACCTCGATCACGGCAATGTCGACGGCCACATCGGCGAACCAGCGGAATGCACACGCCGTCACGATCTCGAAGTACGTCGGTCGCACCCCAGCAAGGATCTCCAACTCGGAGATCGCTGCGATCTGCTCGGCGAGATCCTCGTCGCTGATCGGCTCGGTGTTTCGACTGATCCGCTCGTTGAGCCGCTCGAGGTGCGGGCTCGTGTACGTGCCGACCGTGAGGCCCTGCGCCATCAGCAGGCGCGTGATCATCTGGGTGGTCGAGCCCTTGCCGTTCGTCCCCGTGATGTGGATGACCGGATGCGCGTGCTGGGGATCACCCATCACTTCCATCAGCCGCTGGATGCGCTCGATCGTGGGGGACTCGACTCGGCCGGTCGTGTCGTAGCTGGCGTGCGCGTCGAGGTACGCCATTGCCTCATCGATGTTCATCGGGTTCGTCGTCTCAGGAGGCAGCGCGGCGCGGTCGCGCAGCACGCGTGGGCTCACGGGGCACGAGCGTGGGGTTGACCTTGGTGCGCACGGTGTCGGCGTCGATGACCACTCGACCGACGTCGGCGCGACCGGGCAGCTCATACATCGTGTTGAGCAACACTTCTTCGAGGATCGCACGCAGACCGCGCGCGCCGGTCGAGCGCAACAGCGCCTGATCGGCGATGGCCTCGAGCGCCTCGCGGGTGAACTCGAGCTCGACGTCTTCGAACTCGAAGATCTTCTGGTACTGACGCACCAGCGAGTTCTTCGGCTCGACGAGGATCTGGACCAGCGCGTGCTGGTCGAGGTTGCGGACGGCGCCGATCATCGGCAACCGCCCGATGAACTCGGGGATCATGCCGAACTTCAACAGGTCTTCGGGCAGCACGTTCGTGAAGAGCTCACCGACATCCTTGTCGGACTTCGAGCGGACGTTGCCGTGGAAGCCAACGCCCTTCACGCCGATGCGACTTTCGATGATCTGCTCGAGGCCGGCGAACGCGCCGCCGCAGATGAACAGGATGTTCGTCGTGTCGATCTGGATGAACTCCTGGTGCGGGTGCTTGCGCCCACCCTGGGGTGGCACCGACGCCTGCGTCCCCTCGAGGATCTTGAGCAGCGCCTGCTGCACGCCTTCGCCGCTGACGTCGCGGGTGATCGACGGGTTCTCGCTCTTGCGGGCCACCTTGTCGATCTCGTCGATGTAGATGATCCCGGTCTCGGCTTTCTTCACATCGAAGTCGGCTGCCTGGATGAGCTTGAGGAGGATGTTCTCGACGTCTTCGCCGACGTAGCCGGCCTCGGTGAGCGCCGTCGCGTCGGCCACGGCGAACGGCACGTTCAACAACCGCGCCAGCGTCTGGGCCAGGTGGGTCTTGCCGCAACCGGTGGGGCCGAGGAGCAAGATGTTCGACTTCTGCAACTCGACTTCGTCACGCCGACCGACCGCAGCGTTCTGCTGGTACTGGATGCGCCGGTAGTGGTTGTAGACGGCGACGGAGAGGATCTTCTTTGCCTCTTCCTGGCCGACCACGTAGTCGTCGAGGAAGGTACGAATCTCGATCGGTGTGGGGAGCTCATCGAAGCGGAGTTCGCTGCCTTCGGTGAGTTCCTCTTCGATGATCTCGTTGCAGAGATCGATGCACTCGTCGCAGATGTAGACGCCCGGACCCGCGATGAGCTTCTTGACCTGCTTCTGGCTCTTGCCGCAGAAACTGCACTTCAGCAGCTC
>JBMOFX010000091.1:0-9662 GCA_049318665.1 Ilumatobacteraceae bacterium
GGCCGCCACGTTCGTGACGTTCGAGGGTGTCCGATGGAGCATCCCCGGCGACTGGGCCGAGGTGGAAGCCGACGGCACGCTGAAGCTGTACGGCCGCGGCAGCCAGTGCATCAACACCGGTGGCGAGAAGGTCTTCCCCGAAGAGGTGGAGGAGGCGTTGAAGACGCATCCTTCGGTCGCCGACGCCGCGGTGGTCGGCGTTCCGGACGAACGCTTCGGTGAGGCGATCACGGCGCTCGTCGAGGCCCACGTCGGTTCGGTGATCGACGAAGCGGTCCTCGTCGCCCACGTCCGGCAGCACCTCGCGGCCTACAAGTCACCGAAGCGCATCCTGTCGATCGACAGCGTCGGCCGTGCCGCCAACGGCAAACTCGACTACAAGACCCTGAAGGAGCTCGCCGTCTCTCGCCTCGATCAGCGCTGAGAGTAGGTTGGCCTAGTCGACCGTGGGGTGCGGTCGGCGCAAGGGGGGATCATGCGTCGCACGTGGGTGCCGCTGTGTGCGGTGAGTCTCGTTGCGCTGGCGTCGGCCGCGGCGTGCACCGAAGGCCCGATCGCGTCGACGTCGACGACCACGTCGACGCCTGCAGTCACCACGCCACCATCGACGGACGACGCTGCAGCGTCGAGCACGACCGTCGCCAGCGACGGCTCCGTGGTGAGCGCGCAGGCGGGGAAGGAATGGGCCTTCGGCACGGTCCCCGATCGCGCAACCCCGGCTGACGCATCGCTCGATCCACTGGTCGTCGGCATCATCAACCAGGAGAACGTGCCGATCGGATCGTTCCCCGAGATGCGTCTCGCCGCGCAGTCGGCGTTCGATTGGATCAATGCCGAGTTGGGCGGGGTGAATGGTCGACCGATCGAGGTGGTCACCTGCATCGCGAACTTCTCGGTCGAACAGTCGCAGGCGTGCGCCCAGCAGATGGTGCAGGCGGGGGCTGTGGCCGTGATCAGCGGCATCGACATCTCGTCGAACGGTTCGGTGCCGGTGTTCGAACAGAACGGCATCGCGATGCTGAGCGCGATCCCCACCACGCTGGCCGAACTGCGCAGCCCGATCGCGTTCTCCTTCAGTGGTGGCATCACCGGTGCGTACGTCGCGTTCGTGGCCGACGCGCACGAGAAGGGCGCGACCAGCATCGCGATCGGCTACGGCGACTACGAGAGCTTTGCTGTCCCGGCCACCAGCTACGCCGCGCCGGTTGCCGAGTCGCTCGGCATGAAGGTGACGTTGATCCCGTTCCCGATCACCACGAACGACTTCCTTCCGGTCGTGCAGGCTGCGGTCGACTCCGGCGCCGACGCCATCGCCGTCGCGGCGGCCGACAGCTCCTGCGTCCCGCTGATGACGACTCTCCACGACCTCGGCTACCAAGGCCTGCCGTACATCGTCGGTGCGTGCGCGGCTGCGCAGATCCTGCAGCAGGTGCCCGACGAGATTCAGGCGCCGATCATCTTCAACACCGAGGGTCCGCCAGGGCCGAGCGTCGACGGCCAACTGTTCCTCGACGCGACGGCGCGCTACACCACCGGGGCGGCCGGTGGTGCGGGGACGGTCGCGTTCCGCACGGCGATGAACCTGTGGCACGTGATGGAGGGCCTCGGCACCGATGTCACGAGTGCCGGCATCCTCGACGCCCTGCGCGCCTCGAAGGACGCACCGAGTTTCTGGGGGCACCCTTACACGTGCGACGGCAACCAGGTCACCGGTCTCCCAGCGCTGTGCTCACCGCAGCAGACGACCTTCCGGCTCCCCGACGACAGCGGGAACGCCGTCCCGGAATCGACCGACTGGATCGACGTCCCTGCACTCGTACGGGGGATCGGATGACGGTGGAATGAGCAGTCACTTCACGTACCTCCTGCTCGGGCTCGGAGCAGGCTCGGCGCTCGCGTTGCTCGCGCTCGGGCTCGTCGTCACCTTCCAGGCGAGTGGCGTCGTCAACTTCGCGCACGCGGCGATGGGTGCGTATTCGGCGTTCGCGTACTTCACGTTCCGCAGCACCGGACGCCTCGTGCTTCCCGTGTACGGGGTGCCCGACATCGATCTCGGTGGCAAACCCACGGTGCTCACCGCGCTGATGATGGTGTGCGGCGTCGCCGCCCTGTGCGGCGTGTTTCTCGCGCTCGTGGTGTATCGACCGCTGCGCGGCGGGTCGCCGCTCGCCCGCCTCGTCGCCTCGCTCGGCGTGATGCTGTACCTCATCTCGGTCGTGTCGATCCGCTTCGGCTCGCTGGGCGCAACCTCGCTCATCATTGATCCGGTGTTGCCGACGCGTCTCGTCCACATCACCGACGATGTCGCCATCTACGCCGACCGGCTCTGGCTCACCCTCATCGCCGTACTGGCCGCCGGCGCGCTGTCGCTCACCTACCGGTACACGCGCTTCGGACTCGAAACGCGTGCCGTGGCGGAGAACGAGCGAGCGGCGATCATGCTCGGCGTTCGTGCCGACCTCGTCGCGGTTGGCAACTGGATGGGGGCCAGCGTGTTCGCTGCGCTCGCCGTGATCCTCGCTGCGCCGGTGATCAAACTGTCGGCGATCGAGACCAGTCTGCTCGTCGTGCCTGCGATCGCTGCGGCACTCGTCTCACGGTTCTCGGGCGTGCTCGTCACCGTGCTCGCGGCGATCGGCATCGGCATGGCCCAGAGCGAACTGCTCAACCTGCAGGTGAACGTCGGTTGGCTGCCGAACATCGGCCTGCAGCAGGGCGTGCCGCTCGTGGTGATCCTCGTGACGTTGATGGTCGGTGCGGGCTCGCTGCCCGCACGTGGTGAGACCGGCGCGATCCGACTCCCCTCGCCGTACCTCCCGCGCTGGTCGAGTGTCGCTGTCGTTGTCACCATGGCGGTCGCAGCGGTCGTGATGTGGACGGGCAGCAGCGAGTGGCGCACCGCGATCATCGTCAGCGGCATCGCAACGATCGGTGCGCTCGCCGTCGTCGTGCCAACCGGCTATGTCGGTCAGATCAACCTCGCCGTCACGGCATTCGCGGGCATCGCCGCGTTCACGCTCGTGAAGCTCACGGCAGGATGGGGCATCCCGTTCCCGTGGGCGCCGCTGCTCGCTGCGCTGGTGGCCACCGCGGGCGGCGTGGTGATCGGCCTCCCGGCACTGCGCGTGCGAGGGCTCACGCTTGCCATGGCCACCCTCGCGGCGGCGATCGCGATCGAGCAACTTGTCTTCGGCTGGAGTTGGTTCACGGGCGGGGTCGAAGGCTCGATCGTGCCACCTGCCTCGCTGTTCGGTATCGACCTCAACATCGCGGGCATCGGCGACGCCTACCCGCGCCGGGCGTTCGGCTTGATGGTGATCGCGGTGTCGACCGTATTGCTGCTGCTCGCCGTGTCACTCGGCCACAGCGCCACGGTGCGCCGCTGGCTCGCAGTGCGAAGCAACGAGCGAGCCTCCGCGGCGCTCGGCATCGACGTCACCAGTGTGAAGCTCGCTGCGTTCGCCTGCTCTGCGTTCCTGGCAGGCCTTGCGGGTGGCCTCACGGCCTACCAGCGTCAGACGCTGTCGGTGCGTTCGTTCGATTCGTTCGGCGCGATCGTCGCGCTCGCGATCGTGTACCTCGCGGGCATCGCCACCCCGCTCGGCGCGTTGGCCGCTGGCGTGCTTGCGTCGGGTGGCGTGCTCACCGTGCTCGCGGGCGCGAACGTGAGCAAGTACCAGTTCGCGATCAACGGTGCGCTGCTGGTGATCGCTGCGATCGTGCTGCCCGACGGGATCGTCGGACGACTCACACGGCGGCCGAAGGTCCCGACTGAGGCCGGGCCGCGCAGCCGTCGAGATGATCGTTCACCAGCCCCATCGACTGCATGAACGCGTAGACTGTCGTCGGCCCGACGAAGCTCCAGCCGCGCCGCTTGAGCTCCTTCGAGATCGCCGTCGATTCGGCTGTCTTCGGGGGCACGTCGCCCATGTCCGACGGCGCCGGCAGTGGCTCGGGGCGGAACCGATCGAGGAACGCGATGATGCTCCCGCAGTCGTCGATCAACTCAATGGCGCGGGCCGCGTTGTTGATCGTCGATTCGATCTTGCCGCGGTGGCGCACGATGCCCGCATCGGCGAGCAGCCGATCGACATCCGCCGGCCCGAAGCGTGCGACCACCTCGGGGTCGAACCCGCCGAACGCGGCACGGAAGTTGTCGCGCTTACGCAAGATCGTCAGCCACGACAGGCCCGACTGGAACCCCTCGAGGCACAGCTTCTCGTACAGCCGGTGATCGTCGGTGACCGGACGTCCCCACTCGTCGTCGTGGTAGGTGACATAGAGCGGATCGCTCCCGCACCACCAACACCTCACCACCCCGTCGTCGCCGAGTCGCAGACCGGGCACGTCACTTGCCACGAGCGAGCACCTCCTCGAGCAGGTCGGCGACACCGAGCTCCGTGGCCCATCGGTGGAGGTACGCCATGTCCAGCTGGTCACGCTGCACGCGCACGATCCCGACCGCATCGTCGAACTGACGCGACGAGGCACCCGCCTTCGACCATTCGAGCTTGGCGAGCAGCACGTCTTCGGCACTGGCGATGGTGACCCGACAACCGAGCACGTCGACCATCGAGCGGCGGTCGAACTCGGCCCGGCTGAAGGGCCGGTCCTTCCGGACGACGAGGTCGACTTTCCATCCGTCGAGCAGATCTATGACGTTGAACATCGCGCCGGGCTCCACCTCAACGGACTTCGTGGCGGGTCGATCGACGTAGACGTCGTCCGTCGCGAACGAATCGAACAGCGCTGTCAGCGAATCGGTGTCGACGGCGACGACGATGTCGATGTCGCGAGTGGTGCGTGGCTCCCCATAGACGGAGCTCGCGGCCGACCCGCTCACCATGTACGCGATCCCGATGTCGTCAAGCCGGCCGGTCACCAGCTGCAGCAGCTCGCCGAGCGTCACGGCCGGACGTGCACGAACGCGGGCCAGGCCCGGTCGGCCAACTCGTCACCCAACAGAAGTCGGTGAAGCGCATGCTCGATCTCGTCGATGCCGTACTCGGGGTGGCGCACTCGGATGCCGCACCGCGCGAGCTCTCGAACCTCGTCGGACATCTGCTCCACCATGGCGAGCTTCTCCGCAGCTGACTTGCGTCGAAGCACCACGGCTCGCACCTCCGAGGCGATGTCCGAGGTGTCCGACACGATCAGCGACCCGGTTGGTACACGCCGAACACGTCGCGCAGGGCGTCGCTCACTTCGCCGAGGGTCGCGTTCGCGCGCAGCGCTTCCTTCATCGGGTAGAGCAGGTTCTGCGTGCCGCGAGCGGCATCGGCAACGTCGCCGAGGCGCGCCTGCACGAGGGCTTGATCGCGGTCGGCCTTGTAGGCGGCGAGCGAGGCGCGCTGGCCCCGCTCGAGCTCGGGGTCGATCGGGAACACCTCTGGCGCCACGGCATCGTCGACGGTGAACTTGTTGACGCCGACGATGACGCGCTCGTCGTCGTCGATCGACTTCGCGTACTCGTACGCGGCCTGCTCGATCTCGTCCTGCTGGAACCCGGCGAGGATGCCCTCGACGGCGCCACCCATCTCGTCGATGCGCGCGATGTACTCGAGCGCGAGACGCTCGATCTCATCGGTGAGCGTCTCGACGAAGTAGCTGCCGGCCAGCGGGTCGGGCGTGTCGGCAATGCCCGACTCGTAGCCGATGATCTGCTGGGTGCGGAGCGCGATACGTGCGGCCCGCTCGGTGGGCAGGCTGAGCGCCTCGTCGTAGCCGTTGGTGTGCAGGCTCTGCGTGCCGCCCATGACCGCGGCCATCGACTGCACCGCCACGCGCACGATGTTGTTCTCGGGCTGCTGCGCGGTGAGCGTGCTGCCGCCCACCTGGGTGTGGAAGCGGAGCAACTTGCTGCTCTCCTTCTTCGCCCCGTAGCGCTCGGTCATGATGCGGTACCAGATGCGGCGGGAGGCCCGGAACTTCGCGACCTCCTCGAAGAAGTTGTTGTGCGCGTTCCAGAAGAAGCTGAGGCGCGGCGCGAACGCGTCGACGTCGAGGCCCGCGGCGATCGCGGCGTCGACGTAGGCGATGCCGTTCGCGATCGTGAAGGCGATCTCCTGCACGGCGGTGCTGCCGGCTTCGCGGATGTGGTAGCCGGAGATGCTGATCGTGTTCCACTTCGGCACGTGCTGCGCGCAGTACTCGAAGATGTTGGTGATGATCCGCATGCTCGGCTTCGGCGGGTACACGTAGGTGCCGCGCGCGATGTACTCCTTGAGCAGATCGTTCTGGATCGTGCCGCTGATCGCCGATGCGGGCACGCCCTGCTCCTCGGCCACGAGCTCGTACATCAGCAGCAAGATCGCTGCGGTCGAGTTGATCGTCATCGACGTGCTCACCGTGTCGAGTGGCAGGCCATCGAGGAGGATGCGCATGTCGGCCAGCGAGTCGATCGCCACGCCCACCTTGCCGACCTCACCCTCGGCACGCGGGTGGTCGCTGTCGTACCCCATCTGCGTGGGCAGGTCGAACGCACACGAGAGTCCGGTCTGGCCGGCCTGCAGCAGGAACTTGAACCGTTCGTTGGTGGACGCCGCCGTGCCGAAGCCGGCGTACTGGCGCATCGTCCAGAGCTTCCCGCGGTACATCGTGGGATACACGCCTCGCGTGTAGGGCGGCGCGCCCGGCGCGCCGAGCTGTGTTGCCGGGTCCCACCCCGCCAGATCCGAGGCGTCGTAGAGCGCCTTCACCTCGATACCAGAGTCGGTTCGCTTGTCGTCGCTCACGCCGCCCAGCGTAGGCGTCGTCACGCCGCGGCGACGAGGGCGATCTCCATCTTCCACTCGGGACGGGCAAGCGCCGGGACGGTCACGAGCGTGCTGGCCGCGCGATGCCCGCCGAGGGCACGGTCGCGTGCCGCCATCACCGTGGCCAGCTCGCCGAGTTCGCCCACCACCACGTAGGTGGTGACGCTCACGACGTCGGTCACCAACATGTCGGCCTCCGCGAGGATCGCGCTGAGGTTGGCCCACACCTGTACGGCCTGATCATCGATCGACTCGGCCACGCTGCCGTCCAGCGCAATCGGCACCACGCCCGACGTGTGGAGGAGGCGTGTGACGCCGCTGCTGAGGATCGCGTGCGAGTAGTTGGCCGCTGGCGGGGCGAGCGTGGGTGGCGCGATAGGGGTGTTCACGGCACCAGTCTGACAAACCGACGCGTTCGACGGGTTCGCCTACTGTTCACGCATGGCAGAGCGCGTTGATCTGGGTGTCCTCGACGAGATCCAGCGACGGGTGCTGTGGCTGGCGGTGCGGATGATCGACCACGCGAACCGTGAGCGTGCGCTGCCACCTGCACCGGGTGGACGCGAGGCCGAGTTCGCGGTGAAGGTCGGCGGCCACATGGCGTCGAGCGCCTCGATGGTGAGCATCATGACCTCGCTGTGGTTCGACCACATCGACGGCAACGACAAGGTGGCGGTGAAGCCTCACGCGTCGCCCGTGTTCCACGCGATCAAGTACCTGCAGGGCGAGCTCGATCGGTCGTACCTGTTCCGATTGCGCGAGCGCGGCGGGCTGCAGAGTTACCCGAGTCGCACGAAGGATCCTGACGTCGCCGACTTCAGCACCGGCTCGGTCGGCCTCGGCGTCGTTGCGCCGCTGTTCGCCGCGATGACCCGCCGCTACATCGACGCACACTTCGAACAGAGCCCCGACGCACGGTTCATCGCACTCGTCGGCGACGCCGAACTCGATGAGGGCAACGTGTGGGAAGCCATCGCCGACGCGTCGCTACAGGGCCTCGGCAACGTGATGTGGGTGGTCGATGCCAACCGGCAGAGCCTCGACCGCGTGATCCCCGGGCAGAAGATCAAGAAGCTGATGGAGTTCTTCGAAGGCTCCGATTGGCACGTAGTGGAAGCGAAGTGGGGACGGCTACTCGAGGCAGCGTTCCGCCGGTTCGGTGGCGACGCGCTCCAGCGTCACATGGAGGAAATGTCGAACGAGCGCTACCAGTCGTTGTTCGCGCTGCGCGGCGCCGACCTGCGCCCTGCGTTCTTGCAGGACGCTGACGCGTCGGTTCGCCGTTTCGTGGCCGACATCTCCGACACCGAGCTCGTGCCGCTGGTGCAGAACCTCGGCGGTCACGACCTCGACGTGCTGCTCGACTCGTATCGCCAGTGCGACGCGGTCACCGATCGGCCGAGCGTCGTGTTCGCCTACACGATCAAGGGGTACGGCCTACCGATCGCCGGCGACCCGCTCAACCACGCGGCACTCCTGTCACCCACCCAGATCGACGAGCTGCGCGCCGAGCTGCGTCTCGACGAGTCGACGGAGTGGGACCGGTTTGATCCGCGCTCACCGGCCGGACTGGTGTGTGAGCGCGCTGGCGGCGAAGTGAACAACGTGCCGCCGAAGCCGCGGCCCGACCTCCCGGTGCCGGTGTCGGTAGGTGGCGCGACCGGCGCGAAGCCGGTGAGCACGCAGGAGACGTTCGGCCGTCTGCTCACCGGGCTCGGCATGGTGGATGCGGTCCGCGAGCGGATGGTGACGCTGTCGCCCGATGTGAGCGTCAGCACCAACCTCGGCGGCTGGATCAACAAGTTCGGCGTGTTCCATCCCGAGGAGCAGCCCGACTATCTCGGCAGCGATCGTCTGCTCCGTTGGCAGCAGGGACCCACCGGCCAGCACATCGAGCTCGGCATCAGCGAGATGAACCTGTTCCTCGCGCTCCATGCGCTCGGGCTCGGCCAGGAGTTGCACGGCCAGCACCTCATCCCGATCGGCACCGTGTACGACCCGTTCGTGTGCCGCGGCCTCGATGCCCTCATCTATGGCCTCTACAGCGGCGCGAAGTTCATCGTGGTCGGCACGCCCGCCGGCGTGACGCTCGCTCCCGAGGGAGGTGCGCACCAGAGCACGATCACGCCGTCGATCGGACTCGAACTGCCCGGGCTCACGTATGCAGAGCCGTGCTACGCGCAGGCGCTCGACTGGCTCTTGTGCGACGGCATCCGCCGCCTCGGCGCGCTCGACGGCGAGAGCCTCTACCTCCGCCTGTCGACCCGGCCGATCGACCAATCACCGTTCGCCGCGGCTCGCGCCCGCATTGGCGAGGACGCCCTGCGCGACCACGTGCTCGCCGGCGGCTATCGCCTCATCGAACCCGACCCGTCGCTCGTCGGCGCACCGCAGGTGATCCTCGCGTCGTGCGGTGCGGTGCTCCCCGAGGCGGTGCACGCTGCCGCGCAACTCGCCGACGAGGGCGTGGCCGCCACTGTGCTCGACCTCACCTCACCCGACCGTCTTTATCGCGACTGGCGCGGCGCGTTGCAGCATGCATCCCGCACCGCACGCCCGGCCGACCGCGAGACGTTGCACCTCGCGTCGTTGATCGTGCCGGGCGAGCGCACCGCCCCCATCGTCACGGTCCACGATGCAGCGAGCCACTCCCTTGCCTGGCTCGGCTCGGTGTTCGGCCAACGCGTGGTCCCCATCGGCGTCGACGCGTTCGGGCAGTCCGGCTCGATCGCCGACCTGTACGAGGTGTTCGACCTCCTCCCCGACCAGATCGCCAACGCCGCGCTGATCGCCCTCTGACGAGTGGCTACGCGCCGCGCAGCAGCAACCGTCGGAGCGTCGCGCTGGCGAGTCCGACCAGGAGCACCGCGAACAACGCAAGCACGGCCAGCGGCCCGGCGATCGCGG
>JBMOFX010000092.1:0-9615 GCA_049318665.1 Ilumatobacteraceae bacterium
GTGGACCGATGCCGGCCCCTGACTGGCTCGTCACCGACCCACGCGCACGTGACATCGACCGCGGTGTGTTGAAGACCGGCAAGGAGGCCGAGGTCTCCATGGTCGAACGGCGCGTCGACGAACCCGACACGCGGTCGACCTGCTTGCTGGCAGCGAAGCGATATCGCTCGGCCGAACACCGCAACTTCCACCGCGACAGCGGCTACCTCGAGGGGCGCCGCGTGAAGGAGAGTCGAGAGATGCGCGCCATCGAAACGCGCACTGCGTTCGGTCGCCAACTCATCGCGCAGCAGTGGGCGCTCGCCGAGTTCGCGATGCTCGGCGAGCTCTGGTCGGCCGGCGCAGCGGTCCCGTATCCAGTGCAGTTGCTCGGCACCGAGTTGCTGATGGAGTTCATCGGCACGAGCGACGGCGTGGCCGCGCCCCGACTCGCAGAGATCAGACCAACCAGAGCGGAGGCACTCGACCTGCACGCCCAACTCGTTGAGTTGCTCCGAGCGCTCGCCGAAGCGGGCTTCGCTCACGGTGACCTGTCGGCCTCCAACCTCCTGGTGCACGACGGACGACTCGTGGCGATCGATCTGCCCCAAGCCGTCGACATCGTCGCCAACCCTCAGGGCTTCGAGTTCCTGCGACGCGACTGCGACAACATCTCGCGATGGTTCGCCGGGCACGGGATGCCCGAGGCCGACGCGGACTCGCTGGTCGACGACCTCGTCAGATGGTGGCGAGCTGCTCGTTGATCTCGGCGCGAACTCGACGGACGAACTCGTCGAGCGGCACGTCGCGCTCGACGTCGCCGCCCCGCGGGTTCACGCCGAGCGTGGACGCAGCCACATCGGTGTCTCCCACGACGAGCACGTACGGGATCTTGTCGAGCTTGGCGGCGCGGATGCGCTTGCCCAGCTGATCGGACGACTCGATGACGTCGACACGGATCCCCTCACGCTGGAGGCGATCGGCCACCTCGTGTGCGTAGGCCTCGTGTGCTTCGGCGACCGGGAGCACGCGCGCCTGGAGCGGCGACATCCACGTCGGGAAGGCCCCGGCGTAGTGCTCGAGCAGCACGCCGAAGAACCGTTCCACCGAACCGAACAGCGCACGGTGCAACATGATCGGACGGTGGCGTGCGTTGTCGGCACCCACGTACTCGAGGTCGAACCGCTCGGGCAGGTTGAAGTCGCACTGGATGGTGCTGAGCTGCCACGTGCGACCGATCGCGTCCTTCACGTCGATGTCGATCTTCGGACCGTAGAAGGCCGCGTCGCCTTCCTTGATCTTGTAGTCGAGGCCGTACTTCTCGAGCGCCAACCGCAGCGCCTCCGTGGCACGGTCCCAGTTCTCATCGGTGCCGACGTACTTCTTCGGGTCCTTCGTCGACAGGTTGGCCGTGAAGTCGTAGAAGCCGAAGGCGCGCAGCACGCTCATCACGAAGTCGAGCAGCGAGGCGATCTCATCCTGCAGCTGATCCTCGGTGCAGTAGATGTGGCTGTCGTCTTGCGTGAAGCCGCGGATCCGCATCAGACCGTGCAACGTGCCGGCGCGCTCGTAGCGGTAGACGTTGCCGAGCTCGAACAACCGGAGCGGGAGCTCGCGATAGCTGCGTTGACGACTGCGGAAGATGAGGCAGTGCATCGGGCAGTTCATCGGCTTCATGTAGTACGTGCCGTTGTCCATCTCCATCGGCGGGTACATGCCGTCCTTGTACCAAGCGAGGTGACCCGACGTCTCGAACAGGTGAGCGTTGGCGAGGTGCGGCGTGAACACGAACTGGTAGCCGCCGTTCGCGTGACGCTCGCGGCTGTAGTCCTCCATCAGCTTGCGAACGATCGCGCCCTTCGGATGCCACACCGCGAGGCCACCACCCAGCTCGGCCGGGAAGCTCAGCAGGTCGAGCTCCGTTGCCAACTTGCGGTGGTCGCGCTTCTCGGCCTCGGCCAGGCGGTGCAGGTGCTCGTCGAGCGCCTGCTTGCTCTCCCACGCCGTGCCGTAGATGCGTTGCAGCATCGGGCCCTTTTCGTTGCCTCGCCAGTACGCGCCGGCGACCTTCATCAACTTGAAGTGGCCGAGCTTGCCCGTCGACGGCACGTGCGGCCCGCGGCAGAGATCAACGAACTCGGGAGTGTTGCGATAGACGCTGATCGTCTCGCCAGAACCGATCTCGCCGCCATCGAGCTCGTCGTCGGCGGTGCCGCTCGACACTCGCTCGATGATCTCGCATTTGTACGGCTGATCGGCGAACACCTCGAGCGCCTTCGACGCAGGCATCTCGTCGCGCACGAAGGGCTGATCGGCAACCATGATCTGGCGCATCCGCTCGTCGATCGCCTCGAGATCGGCTTCCTGGAACGTGCGCCCGCCTGGGAGTTCGAAGTCGTAGTAGAAGCCGTCGTTGATCGCTGGCCCGATCGAGAACTTCGCGCCGGGGAACAGCTGCGTGACGGCCTGCGCGAGCACGTGTGCCGTCGAGTGACGCAACACGTGACGACCCTCGTCGCTCGGCGCCGTGACGATGGCGATAGAGGCGCCGTCATGGAGTGGGCGCCCGAGGTCCCATTCGTCGCCGTCGACCACCGCTGACACGGCCGCCTTCGCCAGCCGCGAACCGATCGAGGCCGCGACGTCACCCGCAGTGACGCCCGCGTCGTAGTCGCGCTGGGAGCCGTCCGGGAGCGAGATCGTGATGGAAGCCATAGCGCTGCGGAGTCTACGAGCGCAGGTCGCCCGCGACCGGGAGTGTTTTCGACCCGAGCGGTCAGTTGCCGGCGATGGCGAACGAGTTGTCGGTGGCCGTGAGCTCGTCGCCGACGTGCGCAACCTTCGCTGCGGCCGGCGTCGGCTCGGTCTCGGCGGTCTTGCCGGCGTACACGTTGCGGTACTCCTGGCCGGTGAGCTCGCGGATCTCGAACATCAACTCGTCGGTGATCTGACGCAGCACTCGATGGTCATCGGCCCGGTCGAGATATCGCTCGACCTTGATCGGCCGACCGATCTTGATGCTGCAGCTCATCCGCAGCTTGGGGAACTTGGCGTCGGGCGGCTGGATCTCGCGGGTGCCGGTGACACCCACGGGGAAGATCGGGCAGCCGACCTTGAGCGCGAGCCGAGCTGCTCCGGTGCGCCCCTTGTAGAGGTATCCGTCACGGCTCCGCGTGCCCTCGGGGAAGATCCCGAACAGTTCGCCTCGTCGGAGCACCCGCTCCGCGGTGTCGAGCGCTGCCTGGCTCTTGTCGCCACCGGACCGGTCGATGGGGATCATGCCCATCGCCGGGAACAGGTGGCGGGTCTTCCACGAGTCCATGTATTCGGCCTTGCCGACGAAGCTGATGTTGCGCGGCACCTGGAGCATGAGGAACGCGCTGTCGAGGAAGCTCACGTGGTTCGGGCACAGGATCGCCGGACCGTCGGTCGGGAGCCGATCGAAGCCTTCGAGCTCGAACCGCCAGAGCTGAGACGCGATCGGGCGAGCAACGCGCCGCAGTCGGCGTTGCAGGGCACCCGCACCTTCGGCGTTCATCGCGTCCCTCCTTCGCGCCGCAGGCTAGACGACCGAGGACGACCGGGGAAGCCGTGTTGTGTTAAGAGAAATCGACGCCGAGCAGCGCCGCAGCGGAGCGCACACCCAGGCCTGACGCAGCAGCCGCGTCGATCACCGCGATGGCACTGGGCGTGTCGAGGTCGTCGTCGAGTGCAGCGCGGACGTCGTCGAGCACACCAAGATCGTCGGCCGCGCCGACGGTGTCCGACCATGCCTGCACCCGGTCGCGGTTGCGTGGCATCAGCGTGTCATCCCACTCCCACTCGTAGCGGTAGTGGTGCTCGATGATGCCGAGGCGGATCGCTCGCGGGTCCCACTCGGTGCGGAGCCTGTCGACGAACACCAGGTTGCCGAGGCTCTTCGACATCTTCTGGCCGTCCATGAACACCATCGCGACGTGCATCCAGTGCTTCACGAACGGCTCGCCGGTGGCGGCTTCGCTCTGCGCACGTTCGCACTCGTGGTGCGGGAAGATCAGGTCGGAGCCACCGCCGTGAAGGTCGATCGTGGTGCCGAGCTCGCGCAACGCGAGCGCGCTGCACTCGATGTGCCAACCGGGGCGGCCGGGGCCCCACAGGGTGTCCCAGCTCGGCTCGTCGTCGGCCGACGGGTGCCACAGGACGAAGTCGAGCGGGTCGCGCTTGTTCGGATCTTCGATCTTGCCGCCGCGTTGGCGGGCCAGATCGAGCATCTGCTCACGGCTGTAGTTACTGATGCTCCCGAACTCGGGGAACTTCGACACGTCGAAGTAGACGCTGCCGCCGGCTTCGTACGCGAAGCCGCGATCGATCACCATCCCGATGAAGCCCCGGATGTCGGGAATCGCCGACGATGCCCGCGGCGAGCTCGCCACGGGCAGGGCGTTGAGTGCCTCCATGTCGCGCTCGAACCGCGCCTCTTCGCCTGCGGCGAGGTCGAGGTAGTGGACGCCGAGCTCACGTGCTTTCGCGAACAGCGGGTCGTCGACATCGGTGACGTTACGAACGCACTTCACCGTGTGGCCGATGTCGATCAGCCGCCGTTGCAGCACGTCGTAGGTGATGAACGTGGCTGCGTGGCCGAGGTGCGTGGCGTCGTACGGCGTGATGCCGCACGTGTACATGAGGACGAGGTCGTTGGGTTCGAACGGCACCACGGCGCGGCGAGCGGTGTCGTACAGCTTCATCAGGAGGCCTGCGCGGCGCGGGGGTCGCGCTTGATTCCCGTCAGCTTCGGTGCGACCCGCGTCTTGTAGCGGACGTTGAGCTGCAGCAGCACAGCGGTGAACGCCTCGATCGCGGTGGCGTTCGACAACTCGCCGGCATCGAGGGGCCGGCAACCGGGGATCTTGGAGACCACCTCGCTGATGGTGCGAACTGCATCGGCATCGTCACCACAGATGAGCACATCGGAGTCGATCGGCTCGCCGATGTGGCCGAGTTCGGTGGCGGGCAGGTGGTGGAACGCGGCCACGACCCGGCAGCGCGGTACCGCCGCTTGGACGTGCGCGGCCACGCTGCCGCGAGGCGGGAGCAGCGGTTGGAACTCATGACCGACGCGCACGAGCGCGTTGGCCATGCTGACGACGACCTTGCCAGCAAGCGCTTCTTGGTTCTCCTGCGCGGTGGTGGCCGCCGAGTCCCACGGCGTTGCGAGAACCACCAGATCACAGGCGGCTGCAGCCGCGTTGTCGCCGAATGTGAGCAGGTCGGTCACCTGTGGCCACTTCGCAACCATGCTGTCGCGCGCTTCCATCGCCCGGTACTTCGACCGGGAGCCGATGGTGGTCTCGTATCCCACCGACGCCAGCCGGGCGGCGAGCGCCATGCCCGCAGGCCCCGTTCCGCCCAGAATCCCAATTCGCATCCGCGCAGCCTTACATACGAACACGACCGTACCCCAAGGCCAGCACAGCCGGATCGGGCGGCGACCGACGACTAGGTTGCTCGGCATGGGTCTGCTCGACGGCAAGAACATCGTGATCACCGGCGTCCTCACCGACGCTTCCCTTGCGTTCGGGATCGCGACGCTCGCACAACAGGAGGGCGCGTCGATCATGCTCACCGGCGCCGGGCGGGCGCTCAGCCTCACCCAGCGCACGGCGCGCAAGCTCCCCCACCCCGCACCTGTTCACGAGCTCGACGTCACGGTTCCCGCGCACCTCGTGTCGGCACGCGACGCCGCCGCCGACCACTTCGGTGGCCGCGTCGACGGTGTGCTGCACGCGATCGGCTTCGCCCCCGAGGTGTGCCTCGGCGATGACTTCATGGCGGCGACGTGGGACGAAGTGCAGGTCGCACTGAACGTGTCGGCCTACTCCTACAAGGCGCTCGCCGATGCGTTCGTGCCCCTCATGACCAACGGTGGCTCGTTCGTCGGGCTCGATTTCGACAACACCGTCGCGTGGCCTGCGTACAACTGGATGGGGGTCGCCAAGTCGACCCTCGAAAGCGTCAACCGCTACCTCGCAAAAGAGCTCGGCCCACGTGGCATCCGCTCGAACCTCGTCGCCGCCGGCCCGATCAAGACGATCGCAGCCAAGAGCATTCCCGGGTTCAAGAAGTTCGAGGACGTGTGGGATGAGCGCGCCCCGCTCGGCTGGGACGTCAACGACTCCAGCGCCGTCGCCAAGGCAGCGGTGGCGCTGCTCAGCGACTGGTTCCCCGCCACCACCGGGTCGATGATCCACGTGGATGGCGGCTACCACGCCATCGGCGCATGACTCGCCTCCAACCCGGGGCTCCTGGTGGCCGTCCTGGCCCCGAGCAGCCCCCGGTCCCATCATGAACCGTCTCGCCAACGAGACCAGCCCGTATCTCCGCCAGCACCAGGACAACCCGGTCGACTGGTACGCCTGGGGACCGGAAGCGTTCGCTGCCGCGACCGAGCGCAACGTGCCGATCCTGCTGAGCGTCGGCTATTCGGCGTGTCACTGGTGCCATGTGATGGCGCACGAGTGCTTCGAGGACGACGAGGTTGCCGAGGTGATGAACGCCTCGTTCGTGAACGTGAAGGTCGATCGCGAGGAGCGACCCGACGTGGACGCGATCTACATGGACGCGGTGCAGGCGATGACCGGGCGTGGCGGGTGGCCGATGACGGTGTTCCTCACGCCCGACGCCAAGCCGTTCTATGGCGGTACGTACTTCCCAAAGCCGCAGTTCCTGCAGTTGCTGGCCGCCATCGACGATGTTTGGCGCAACCGGCCGGAGGACGTGCAGCAGAACGTCGGCGCACTGCTCGAGGCGCTCGATCGAACCTCGACCGTCGCACCTCGGGGCGACCTGCCGGGGAACGAAGCGATCGCGAACGCACTCGATCAACTCGCCGGTGCATTCGACCGCGAGTGGGGCGGCTTCGGCTCCGCGCCGAAGTTCCCGTCGACGATGCAACTCGAACTGGTGCTGCGCGCGTTCGTTCGCAATGGGAGCCCCGACGCGCGCACCGTCATCGACACCACGCTCGGTGCCATGGCGTCCGGCGGGATGTACGACCACATCGGCGGCGGTTTCGCCCGCTATTCCACCGACGAGCAGTGGCTGGTCCCCCACTTCGAGAAGATGCTCTACGACCAGGCCTTGCTCACCCGGATCTACGTGCACGCAGCCCTCACGTTCGACGACGCGGTGTGGCGGCAAGTGGCGACCGAGACGATCGAGTACGTCCTGCGCGACCTCCGCCATCCCGACGGGGGCTTCTTCTCGGCCGAAGACGCTGACTCCCCCGATGAGCATGGGCACGGCCACGAGGGCCTGTTCCACACGTGGACACCGGACGAAGTGCGGGACGTGCTAGGCGACGAGGCCGAGGCCGCGCTCGATTGGTACGAACTGACCCACCCCGACTTCGCCGGCGGGAACTTCGAGGGCCGCTTCATCCCGACCCGCCTCCATCACCGTGGCGATCTACTCCGCCCCGACCACATCGAACGCTCTCGCGCTGCGCTCCTCGCGCACCGCGACACACGCCGACGGCCGGGACTCGACGACAAGGTGCTCACCGAATGGAACGGCCTGATGCTCTCCGCCATCGCCGAAGCCGGTGCTGCGTTCGGGCGCAGCGACTGGCTCGACGCTGCCGAGGCGAACGGCGACTTCCTGGTGCGTGAGCTGCGCAACGCGGACGGCCGCTGGCACCGTTCGTGGCATGCCGACGGCGCCCCGCAGGCTCGCCACGCAGCACTCGCCGCTGACCACGCGGCGCTCATCGACGCCTTCACCGTGCTCGCCGAGGCAACCGGCCACGCCCGGTGGATCGATGAAGCGAAGGCGGTGGCCGACGTGCTCCTCGACCACTTCTGGGATCCGGTCAACGGCGGCCTGTTCACCACCGCCGATGACGCCGAGGCACTCGTCGTCCGCCAGAAGGAGCTGATGGACAACGCCACACCGTCGGCCAACTCACTCGCAGCCGTCGCCCTCACCCGGCTCGGCGCACTCACCGGCGAACAGCGCTACACCAACCACGCTGATCAGATCCTGCGGCTGATCGCGGGCATCATCCCGCAAGCGCCGACGGCGTTCGCTCACGCCCTCGGCGCCGTCGATCTGCGCACCAACGGCATCCGCGAGGTCGCGGTGGTCGGTGATCGCCCCGATCTCGTCGGCGTCGTGCGAGAGACCTGGCGCCCCGACGTCGTGCTCGCGTGGGGCGAGCCGTATGAGTCGCCCCTGTGGGACCAGCGCACCGACGGCCTCGCGTACGTATGCGAGCACTTCACCTGCCAGGTGCCGGCCTCCACCCCCGAAGCCCTCCGCACCCAACTCGCCCCCTAACCACTCCGTTTGCACACTTTCGGCCCACTGGTGGGGCGAAAGTGTGCAAACGCATGGTTACCAGGTGGTGCGGTGGATGATCTGGGAGGCGGTGCGTCGGGGACGGGTGGCGCTGACTCCCTTGGGGACGGCGTCTGCGGGCCAGCCGAGCGCGATCGCGCCGAGGAGCTGCAGGCCGTCGGGCACCCCGAGCTCGGCACGTACGGCCGCTTCGCCGTTGAACACCGCGAAGAGCAGGGCGCCGAGGCCCTCATCCTCCGCGGCGAGCAGCAGCGTCATCATCGCCATCGACGCGTCGACCGTCCAGTAGGGCGTGGGCCATGCCTCGGCGCTGGCCCCGAGGCCGGTCGCAGCCTTGTCCGCCTCGGCGTAGCGCTCGACGTAGGCCTCGGCGTCGGCGAAGGGCAACACGATCACCGGCGCAGCGAAGAGCCCCGGCCAGCGGAACCCGGCACGACGCTCGGCCGGAAAGGCATGACGCCAGAACCGATCGGTGTGCTCACCCTCGAGCACCACGAGGTGCAGTCCCTGGGACTTGCCGGCGCTCGGTGCACGAGATGCCAGATCGACGAGACGGTCGATGAGAGCCGGGTCGACAGGATCGGGCAGGAACGAGCGGCACATCCGTCGTCGGCGAACGACCTCGGCGAACTCGCTCACCCGGCGACGGAACCGATCAGCTCAGCTGACGGGCGCCGAGCTTGACGAGGGCCTCCGCCATCGTCCAGCCGTGGATCACCAGCGCACCGCCACCCTTGGCGGTGCTCACCCCGGTGAACAGGTCGCGCACGTCGGCCGACAGCTTCTCGGGCTTCGACGACTCGTGGTCGATGAACCCGCTCTGGCCGTTGCCCGACACGATGAAACGCTGCTCGTCGTAGCCGGCGTCGACGCCGAACCGGCGAGCGAGACGACGGCCCCAGGCCCGCTCCTCGCCGACGGCCCGGTGACCCGGCCGCGGGATGATCTCGTCGACCTGCTTGAACGCTTCGAGCCCATCGGCGGCAACAAGTCGCGAGCCGATCACGACGTCCTCGTCGGGAAACGCCATCAGCGCACGGTGGAACGACTCGTGCATCAGACCCTTGAGGACGGTGTCGCGCTTGCCGGTTCGCTTCACGCTCAGCAAGCCGACGAGGACGCACGGCGTCCCGCCGATGCGCTCGAGCGTCGAGAAGCTGAAGCCCTGCAGCTTGCCCTCGATCCGCGCCGTGGTGCAGAGCACCCACGTCTCCTTGGCCTTCGACAACGAACCGATGTCGAACGAGCCCCCCATCGACGCCATGTCATCGAGGTCGGCGTCGGTGAGCGCTGCGCAGTCCC
>JBMOFX010000093.1:0-9583 GCA_049318665.1 Ilumatobacteraceae bacterium
ATCGTTCGTCGGTGGTCGCGGCACGAGCGCGCGCGTCACCCCCCGCCTGCCGATTGCGCGGCCAAACGCTCGGGCTCGTGCCTCGGCAGCGTCAACCACGTCGTCGACGACGACCTCGACTCCTGCACCCCCCTCCTCTGTCGCGTCCAGCCCGCCGGCAAAGCCCACCATCACCCTCGTCGCCGACAAGTCCGAAGTCGACGAAGGCGGCAAGGTGGTGCTCACCTTCACCGCGAGCCCGGCGCCGACGAGCCCGATCACCGTCGACTTGACGATCGGCGGCGCTGCGACGAGCGGCGACGACCCCGATGATGGCGACGACTACGGCGAGATCGATGACAGTTTCATCTTCCCCGCTGGTACGACGACCTACACGATCACGCTGCCCGTCTGGGTCGACTCCGTCATCGAGGACCGCGAGGACATCAACATCTCGCTCACCGATCAGTTCGGCAATGACCCGAACTACATCGTCGGTCCGCAGAACGAAGTGCGCGTTCGCATCCGCGCCAATGGCGACGATCTCCTCCCGCTGATCACCGTTGAAGCATCGTCGGCGGTGGCGCAAGAGGGCTCGACGGTCACATTCACCTTCCGGTCGACTGTCGAGTCGAACCGAGATCTCGATCTCACCGTGGAGGCGAGTGGTTCGGCGAGATCAGGCGCCGATTACGCCGACATCGAACTCGACGACATCGCGATTCCCGCCGGTTCCAAGTCGACGACGTTGCAAGTGCAACTTCGTGCCGATGGCTTCGTCGAAGGCGACGAACGGCTCGCCCTCACCGTGGTCGGTGATCCTCGCGACGATCCCGCAGCCCCGTCGTATCAGCCCGGCAGTCCCGCGTCGGCCAGCGTGGTGATCGAGTCGAACGAACTGCCCGAGCTGACGTTGCGAGGCGGCGGCGACGTGGCCGAAGGTTCGACCAAGTCGTTCACGATCGTGGCCGACGCGCCGGTCACGGCCGACACGTCGATCAACTATCAGTTGGGCGGCACGGCCCAACCCGGCTCCGACTTCGAGACCCTGTCCGGCACCGTGATCATGCCGGCGGGCCGTGCGCAGGTATCGGTCCAGATCGTCACGATTGACGATGACGTGATCTTCCTGCCGAGCGACATGGTGGTCGCTGATTGGCCGGCGCGCGTCGGCACGGTCGACGTCGACGAAGGTGAGTTCGTGCTCCAAGGCGCACCCGTGCTTCGGTTGACCGAGCCGACCTTCACGATCACGCTGCAGGTTGGCCCCGGCGATCGAGCTGAGCTCGAGGTCGGGCAGACGGTGCTGGTCTCACTCGACGCAGCCGACGAGGAGCTCCCCGGCGTGGTCGCCACCCTCGAGGACACGGCCACCATCGACGATCAAGGAGGAGAGAGCTACGAGGGCACCGTGGTGGTGGAGGGCGAGTTCGCTGCGGTCGACGGGGCGAATGCCACCATCGAAGTCACGCTCGCCGAACGCCTCGGCGTACTGGCCGTGCCGGTGGCCGCCGTGCTTCGCTCAGCGGGTGGCGACGTGGTCCGCGTCGTCAACGACGCCGGGACCATCAGTCGGGTGCCGGTCACCATCGGGCTCGTCGACGGTGAGTTCGTCGAGATCACCAGTGGCCTCGTCGGGAACGAACTCGTCGTGATCGATGTCGACGCAGCCGCCGACCCAGCCGCGACGCCGGATGACGGCGGCGGAGGCGGAGGCGGCTGACCATGTCGATCATTGCGCCTGCCACCGATGATGCCACCCCACCCTCGGGGACACGCGTCGAGCCGCTGCTCGAGCTGACCGCCGTGTCGCGGCGATACGGCAGTGGCGACGCGCAGGTGACCGCGCTCGACAACGTCTCACTCGCGATCATGCCCGGCGACTTCGTCTCGATCATGGGCCCGTCGGGTTCAGGGAAATCGACGATGCTCGGCCTGCTCGGTTGCCTCGATGTGCCCACCGAGGGCACGATCCGCGTGGGTGGGCATGTGGTGACGGAGATGGACGACGCCGAACGCAGCCGCGTGCGCGGCCGCGAGATCGGCTTCGTGTTCCAGCAGTTCCACCTCATTCCACACCTCGATGCCCTCGCCAACGTGGAGACCGCCTTGCTCTATCGCGGGCTGTCACCGAAGGATCGACGGGGTCGGGCCCTTGCCTCGCTCGAGCGGGTGGGTCTCGGGCACCGGCACGACCATCGCCCCGTCCAGCTCAGCGGCGGCGAGCAGCAACGAGTGGCGCTGGCACGAGCGCTCGTGACCGACCCGAAGATCGTGCTGGGTGACGAGCCAACCGGTGCGCTCGACTCGAAGAACGCCGAGCTGGTGATGGGGCTATTCAGTTCGCTGCAGTCGCCCGAGCGCGCCATCGTGCTCGTCACGCACGATCCGGCTGTGGGAGACATGGCCGAGCGCTGGGTTCGGATGCGAGACGGACACATCGTGTCCGATACGAAGCGACCGTGAGTAGCAGCGGCGATCTGGTCGGCGTCGCCTTCTCCGGCCTCGTCGCGCGCAAGATGCGCACCGCGTTGCTCCTCCTCGGGCCCACGATCGGTGTGGCAGCGATCATCGCCGCAGTCGGTCTCACCGACTCGGCGAAGGGCGACCTCAAGCGCAAGGTGGCCGAGCTGGGCACCAACCTCGTCGAGGCCACCGCAGCTTCCAGCTTCGGGACGTCGACCCCGACGTTGCCGGCCGACGCCGTCGATCGAGCGCGCACGGTGGTCAATGTCGAGAAGGTGTCGGCGGTGCTGGAACTGTCGGATGTCGTCGTGACGCCCTACGACGAGGTGCGCGAGTTCTTCGAGACGGTGCCGGTCCCGGTGCTCGCGGCCGACCGTGCGCTCCCCGACGTGCTCGAAGTGCCGCTCGTGAGCGGACGATGGATCGACGAGTTCGACGAGACGTCGGGAAGCCGAAGCGCAGTCATCGGCATCGGCCTGGCTCGCGAGTTCGACGTCTTGCCCGGCGAGGTCCGCTCGATCCTGCTCGACGATCACGAGTACGCCGTTGTCGGGGTGCTCGACGCGGTGGAGCTCGAGCCCGCGTTCGACAACGCCGTGTTCATCCCGTTCAGCGCTGCCGACGACGACTTCGTGGCCGACGACATCCTGCCCAACAAGTTGTACGCACGAGCGAAGGATGGCACCGAGGACGCAACCGCTGCGGCGCTCAAGGTGGCGGTGAACCTCGGTGGCCCGGACGAGGTATCGACCGAGCTCAAGTCGGAGGCACTCGAGCTGGCGTCGCAGAGCGACCGTCAGCTGCAATTGATCGTCGTGGCGATGGGCCTCCTCGCGATCATCGTCGGTGGCATCGGCATCGCGAACGTGATGTCGATCTCGGTGATCCAGCGGTCGGCCGAGATCGGTATCCGCCGAGCGCTCGGCCACACCCGCGGCATGATCGCCGCCCAGTTCCTCATCGAGGCCGTGGTGGTGGGCGTGCTCGGTGGGATCCTCGGCGTCGCCGTCGGTGTGCTCGCGATCGGCATTGGGGTGACGACGGCCGGCTGGGTGTTCACGCTGCAACCGATCCTGGTGCCAGCCGGCATCACCATCGCAGTGGTGATCAGCGTGTTCGCCGGATTATCCCCAGCGGTCCGAGCCGCTCGGCTCGAACCGCTGGAGACGCTCCGTCTCGGCTGAAGACCAGCCGGTCGTGAGTCAGAGGGTGCCGTGCTCGACCGCGTTGAGCTCTCGTTCGATGGCGGCCAGTTCCTCGGGCGTCCCCTGCACCTTCGGTCCGGTGAACCACTTCTTCCCGCTGAGTTGCCAGTACCCGAACACGAAGACTGCCGAGAGCAGGATCAGTGGGCCGGTGAAGTTGAAGTTGTTGACGCGGAAGGCGCCGTCATCGAGCTCGTTCTCCGGACCCCAGATCGGCCAGAACGGCCGGAAGATCGGTGACACGAACAGCACCGAGATGAAGACGATCCACACCAGCGCTGTCCACCCAACCAACTTGTGTCGTCCCTTGAGGTTCCAGGGTCCGGGCACGAAATCGGGGTTCCGGAGCCTGAGGAAGATCGGGATGCCGTACGAGATGTACAGGCCGATCACGCAGATACCGGTGAGTGCGAAGAACGCCGTCGAGTAGCCACCCTTCTGGTACAGCGACAAAGCTCCGACAATCGCAGAGAGCACCACGCCGAGCCACACCGAGTTGGTTGGCGTGCGCGTCTTCTTGTTGATCTTGTGCCAGAACTTCGAGCCCGGCAGCGCGCCATCTCGACTGAACGCGTAGATCATTCGGCTGTTTGCCGTCACCGACGCCATCCCGCAGAAGAACTGGCCGACGATCGCAATGAAGATGAGGACCTTTGCTGCGCCACCGTCCAGCGCATTCGAGATCAAGCGAGGTGCCGCGTTCACCAAGAAGGCATCACCCTCACCACCAAAGGCGATCGCCTTGTAGGCATCGACGTCGTCCTTCTTCGGCAGCGCGGAGATCATGGCGACATTCATCACCAATGCTGCGATGGCCGATATGTAGATCGAGCGCACGATGGCCTTCGGTGCTTCCGTCCGTGCTCCAACGGTCTCCTCGCTGACGTGAGCCGAGGCATCGAACCCGGTGATCGTGTACTGCGCCAACAGCAAGCCGATACAGAAGAGGTAGACCGTGACGAACGCACCACCGGTCCAACCGATCAGATTTGGCGGAGCCTGGTCGAAGACGCCGCCGATGCCGCGCGTGTTGCTCGGAAGGATGAACAGCACGCCGGCGATGACCACCACGCCGCCGACGTGCCACCACACGCTGACGGTGCCGAGCAACTTCACGAGGTTCACACCGAACGTGTTGAGCAAACCGTGCATGACCAGCACGAGCAGGTAGATGACGAAGATGTTGGTCGACGACAGCATGAAGCCATCGTCGAACATTCGGATGAAGTACCCGATGAAGATTGCGAGCGCGTAGTCCACCGAGGCGATCACCCCGATTTGGCCGATGAGGTTGAAGTAGCCGGTGAACCAACTCCACGCCGCCGCGTTCCGTTTGGCCAACTTCGCCGACCAGTAGTAGAGGCCACCAGCGGTGGGATATGCCGAGCAGATCTCACCCATGGCCATGCCGACCAACAGCGCAAAGAAGCCGACGATGATCCAGCCCAACGTGATCACTCGCGGCCCGGCTGTCACCATCCCGAGCCAGAAGCTCGTCATGCCGCCAGCGAGAATCGAGATGATCGAGAAGCTGATCGCAAAGTTGCTGAACGTGCTCATTCCCCGCTTGAGCTCTTGCGCGTACCCGAGCGAGTGCAGGTGTGCGCGGTCGTCGTCAATGACTTCGGACATGAGTCCCCCTTGGAATGCCCCTAGTTGTTTCCCCAGTGCTGGCAACTCGCGTGATCAAGTAGCCGCCAACGTGGGGGGCTTTCTAGCACGCCACGAAGTGCACAAGTTCACATACTCGGCTCTGCGGGTGCGGCGCGATGAGTGGTGGGCCGGCGGTCACACAGTGATTGCAACCGCCGAGCGACTCGGCATTCGAGACATCGCCACCGTCGCCACGACGTAGAGGATCAGTCCCACCAACACCGTGCGGTTGAACCCGAAGGACATCGACAGCATCGTGGTGAGCGACGATCCGAGGACCGAGAAGAATCCGTTCACGGCCCAGCACCATGCCACCAAACGACCTTGGTCGACACCGGGGCGCATTCCGGCGGCCGCAGTGGCGGCATCGATTCCCGTCGGCAGGAACAGTCCCAAGATGAGACCCACCGGGAATAGCAGCAGCACCACGAGCGCGATGCGGAACGGCTGACTCCAGGCGAGGGCGGCGGTGGTGATCGGACCGCTGATCGCGAGATACAGCAGCGTCACCACCCACAGCAGCACAGCGGCGAGCGGAAGACCACGTCGACCGAAGCGTTCGACCACCCGCGAGCCGCGGGCACCGACCGCAGTCGCAATGAGCAAGGTGAACAGCGATACCGACAGTGAGAGAGTCGGGTAGCCGAGCAGCAGCGCAAAGCGTTGGATCATCGAGATCTCGACGAGCATGAAGCCGACGCCGATCGCTCCGAAGTAGGCGAACAGCGCTCCGCGACCAGGTGGGACAACAACGGCCTCAGCACCTCGGCGCCGAGTGATCGCGAACGGCAGCCACAGCATCACACCGGCGAAGACAGAGCCGATGATGAACAGCACCAGCAGCAACCGTTCGCCGATCGCGATCTCGGTGTCCTCGATGCCGCGGCTCCAGTCGGTGAGCACGTCGCGATACGGGGTGAAGTGCCAGAAGAACGGCTTGTTGTCGGTAACGGTGGAGATGTCGTAGCGGTAGTCGTCGACCAACGACGCCACCTCCGCGTCGGTACCGGTGATCAACTGCCTCGTGATGTTCTCCGGATCGGCCGGATCGGCAGCGACACCGGGCAGGTACACGGGTCGGGTCTTGGGGAGTGTCTGCAACGCGGCCTGCACACCCGTGACGGCTTCGGGCGTGACCGGTGACTTGAAGACCATGATCGTCGACACGCGCTCCAAGTCCTCATCACCGCGGTCAGCAAGGAGCACCACATGATCGGAGAACGTGTCGATGCGGTTGGCCAAGGCGTCGCGAGCCGTCACCAGATAGCGCGCTGTTCGGGTGGGCCGTGTGTTGAAGTCGAAGTCGCCGAACTGCACCACCATCACCCCACCGGGCGTGAGTTGGTCGAATGACTCGCGGATCATCGCGTCGGTGTACAGGTAGCTCTCGGACAGTACGAACGCACCCGAGGTTGCCGCGTTCGACGCCGCGTAGCTGTCGGGGGCCACGAACCAAACCATGTCGTAGGCACGGTCGCTACGCGCCAGGAAGGTGCGTCCGTCGCCCTGCACGTAGTTCACCTTCGGGTTGTTCGCGATGTTGCCCGAGTACTCGGCGAAGCGATCACGCAACAGATCAACGGTGACCGGGTTGAGCTCGACGGCGTCGACCTGGCCGACGCCATAGGTGAGCGCACCTTGGATCTCGTTGCCGCCGGCGGCGCCGATGATGAGCAGATGGTCGGGCTCGCGACCGAGCGCAGCGAAGGGCACCTTGCGGTTGTCGGTGTCGAACCGGGCCGTGGTGGCGGGGGTGCCGTCGTACCGCCAGATCGATGATCCCCATAGGCCATCGTGGTGAAGCACCTGGAGCTCGCCGAGATCCACGGCGTCGACGCGGAACACCGGACCCCAGTCGCCAGCAACGATGGTGTCGGTCTCCTTCAACGTCTTCACACCGTCGGTACGAACGTTGAGCGATGCCGTCCAGAACGCGCCGATGAGAACCACCACGGCGAGCACACCCGCCTGCGGCAGGCCGGTGCGCGTGGCCGCGGCGACGGTGAGGCCGAGCACCCCGAGCGCCACCATCGACACGAACACCATCGCCGGCGGGCCGATGGTGGCCTGCAGCGGCACGGCGAGGAGGCAACCGAGCGCCGCACCGACAAGATCCCAGAAGTAGAGGCGGCGCACATCGCCTGCCTCGACCACGACGAGCGACGCCAGGATGATGCCGAGGGCGAAGAACACCGCCGTGAGCGAGAGCGACAACACGAACAGGCGCATCACCTGCTCGAGCGCCTGCCGCCATGAGCCGGCCCAGATGTAGTTGGTGTCGGTCGCGAGGCGTGCCACGACGGCATACGACACCAAGCCGACGAGCGCCACGATCGGCGATGCCTTGCGCAACAGCACGAGCGAGTCGACCGCGCGTAGTCGCTTCGACAGCGCCACCACGGTGCTCGCTGCACCCAGGCCGAGCAGCGCCAGACCGATGACGAAGTACGTGTAGTAGTAGAAGAGCTTGAACGAGATGATGCGGGTGTACGCGATCTCGAGCGTGAGTCCCACGAAACCGATGACGAACGCTGCGGCCAGCCGCAACAAGGTGGTACGTCGATGCACGCGGCGACTGTAGTGACCGGCAAAGGTCCGACCTGTGCCGTGATGCGGTCGCACACCGCCATATCGCGCCAAAGGTCGGACGGCGCCGCCCGCTGATCAGGCGCCGGTGCGACGGCGGCGCTGCCGCTCCATGAGGCTGCACCAGTCCCGCTGCGCGCCGCCCATGGCGGTCACCTCGGCGAGCATCTGACCCACCATCGACGTCACCGGCAGCGGCACGTCCATGCTGGCCGCCTCGTCGAGCACGAGCCCGATGTCCTTGCGCATCAGCGTGGTCGAGAAGCCGTAGTCGTACTCGCCGTCGAGCATCCGCTCGGCGCGGTTGGCCATCTGCCACGACGCCGACGAGCCCTGCAGCATCACGTGGATCACGCGGCGCACGTCGAGGCCGGCGGACTCGGCGAAGTCGAGGCCCTCGGCGAGCGCCTGGCACAGTCCCACCACGCAGATCTGGTTGGTCATCTTCGTGATCTGGCCGGCGCCACTGTCGCCCATCAGCGTGATGCGCGCGGCATACGCGCCCATGAGCGGCTCGACGCACTCAAACGCCGTCGCGTCGCCACCCGCCATCACGGTGAGCGTGCCGTTGCGGGCGCCGTCGACGCCCCCGGACACCGGCGCATCGAGGAACGAGCCGCCGGCATCGGCCACCCGCTCGGCCACCGCGCGGGCTGCGGCCGCCGACGTGGTGGAGTGGTCGACCCAGATCGCACCGGTCGAGAGGCGCCCGACGATCGCGTCGGCCACGTCGAGCAGCTGCGGATCAGCGGGCAGCGAGGTGATGACGACCTCGCGATCGGCGACTGCCTCCGAGGGCGACGCCGCGCTGGTGCCGGCGTGCTCGGCTGCCCAGCGCTCGGCGACGCCGTCGGCCGCGTCGCACACGGCCACGTCGTGACCCGCGGCGGCCAGGTGGGCGGCGACGTGCCAGCCCATGCGGCCGATGCCGATGACGGCCACCCGACTCATGCCGGGACCCCCGGCGTACCGCGGTCGGCCAGCGTGAAGCCGCCCGCAAGGCGTGCGTGCACGCGGCCGCCGCACGCCATTGCGAGGATCACCACCATCTCATCCGGCCGCGGGCCGTCGGGTACGCCCACCTCGATCGCGTCGTAGTGGCTGCCGACGTAGCTCCACTCCAGGTGCGTGATCGGCACGTCGAGACGAGCACCGAGGCCGGCGACCTTCTTCGTCGACGGCACGATCGACGTGCCCTTGCCCAGCGCGGCGCGCATGCCCGCCCCGCCCGGGATGTGCCACATCGCGCCGTGCTCGATCTCGCCGGCCGACCCCACGATGGTGCCCTTTCCGTAGCCGTCGATGCGGGACGCATCGCCGCCGAGGTGGCCGATGAGCCGCTGACCGAGGAGCTCGCCGAGCGCCCGCAGCTCGTCGGCCGCCGGCGCCAGGTCGTCGACGTATCGGCCGACGTACGGGTTGGTCACCACGGCAGCGATCGCCCCCTTGAGGGCGGGATGCTCGGGTGCGGGGCCGAAGTCGTGGTGGATCTCCTCGACGACGGTGACGATCTTGCGGACGGTGAACAGCACGGTGCCTCCTCGGGCGGTGCCGGGATTGTGCCAGACACCCCGCGCGAAGGTCCGACCTTTGCCGTGATCCGGTTGCACACCGCCACACCGCGCCAAAGGTCGCCGCTGCCGCCCGGCGTCGAGTCCAGATCATCCGGTGAGCGTGTGGCGGAGGTGGACGGG